>CALWZY010000001.1 GCA_944386155.1 uncultured Clostridia bacterium
CCTTCTTATTTTTTGTTTATCATATATCATTTTTTATATTATATAAATATTTAATAAAAATATTGATATTTATTTATAATACCTTTTTTATTTAAATTTATAATTCAAATTAATAGAAAAAAGCTGCCCCCTAAATCTCCTCGATTTAAAGGGGCAACTCCTAGTCAGAGTATACTGTCAAACCTTGTTGCAGGATCTCTCATCGTGCGGTTTGGAACTGCCTTTAGTCTGTAAATCCCCTTTACTGTTTTTTTCATTCCAATTGAAAGTCCAAGTCCGTAATAAACATGTATCTCGTATACGTCCTTTGTACTTAAGAAGATTCTTTTTAAAGAACTTTCAATTTCAAAAGTGCTCATTATGGAATCACTTACCATTATTATCTGTTCGATTATCTGACAGAATGTTATAATCTCACTTGAAACTCTGTCAAAATCGTTTTCTTTTGGGCAGTACCAATCTTCGTGATATTTTCTTTCGAGAAGTTCCATGATAAGCTTATATTCTCCTTCTTTCATGGTAACTTCTGTCATGGCACCTTTTTTAGTGTTTTGCCATGTAACTATGATGATTTTCCGCTTTTTATGAGAATATGTCCAGATATTACTTACTGTATTGAATAACAGTCTTATACCGTCCTTTTCCCACAACATCATTTTGTCTTGTTTTACCATCTTTTCTCCTCCTATTTTTCTTTCTTGCCAAAATAAGAATGCAGTGGAGCTATCCACTTTATGAATCCAGGTTTTCTGTGTCTATTTTATTATAAAGTGCTTTACATAATATGTCAAGCGAGCATAAAAAAAGAACTCTAAGAAAAATCCTTAAAGTTCTTTTGGCTGGGCTGGGTAGATTCGAACTACCGAATGCTAGAGTCAAAGTCTAGTGCCTTACCGCTTGGCTACAGCCCAATATTTAATGGGGTGGAATATGGGACTCGAACCCATGGTCTCCAGTGCCACAAACTGGCGCGTTAACCAACTACGCTAAATCCACCATTTCAAACGCTCTTATATTTTAATATTTATTTTTTAATTTGTCAACTACTTTCAGATAAAAAAATAGAGGATTTTTTTATCCTCTATTTTAATCTATAAAATTATCCTTCAAGTTCAGCCATTACAATCCATCTTTTATTTGTTGTAGAAGCATCATCTGTACATGTAGATAATACTACTGTTGTTTTATTTACATCTTTTGGTTTGTAGAAATCTGCATCTGAAGCAGAAGTTTCAAAAGTATCAGTAACTTTATATTTACGTTCTACTCCTGTCTTATCTTTGATATATACTGAATCTCCTTTTTTAATTTTATCATTATTTGAGAAGAATAAATTATTTCTATAATTATGTCCAATTATTACTGAATTTCCTGGTTGATTTAATCCATTAGTTGTATATAATAACGCCACTGCATTTTCTAAAGACTTTTTAGTAACGTCTGCTAAAATAGGTTCATCTACTTTAACAGAAGGGATACGAATAGTTCCAATTACTTCATAACCTTTAAACATAACTTTTTTAGAATTAGATCCGCTATTATTTCCCCCATTTCCTCCTGTAACATTTGCATCTAAAGTCTCATTATTTGTAGAAACATTTTGTACTTCATTTTCATCTGCTGCAGCTACTGTAGGAAATGCTGTATCAAATTGCTCTATGGCACTTTCACTTGCTTTTTCTTTACTTTTTTCTGCTATTATTTCGTATCCGAAATAACCTATAATTGCAACTATTGCAACTATTACTATTATCAATAATATTGTTAATACACTACTATATTTAGAATTAAACATTGGCTATTACCTCCATAATTATCACATATATATTAATTATAACATATAAAATTTTTAATTTCTACAATTTTTATATTATCTTTGTACCTAATTTTTTTCCTGCCAATATATGAAAGTGTAAATGAGGAACTTCTTGTCCTGCATCTTTTCCGCAATTTACAATTAATCTAAATCCACTTTCTTCTATATTTAATTTTTTAGCAATTTTTCTTACAGCTGTATACATTTTTCCAACAAGCATTTCATCTTCATCTGTTAAATCTATTATAGACTCTATATGTTTTTTAGGAATTACTAATATATGAATTGGTGCTTGTGGATTAATATCTTTAAAAGCAATAATTTCATCATCTTCATATACAAAATCTGAATTAATTTCTTTATTTGCTATTTTACAAAAAATACAATCTGACATAATTATTTCCTCCTATACTATAATAAAACAGCTTTTATTCTTCTAACTCCTGCTGAAGAAGATTCTTCTTTCTTTATTTTAAAAGTTCCTAGCTCTGAAGTATTTTTTACATGAGGTCCTCCACATATTTCTTTACTGAAGTCTCCTATAGTATATACTTTTACAACATCTCCATATTTATTTTCAAATAATCCCATTGCTCCTGATTTTTTAGCTTCATCTACTGTCATTTCTTCACAAGTTACGTCTAAGCCTCTTTTTATTTGTTCATTTACTATATCCTCAACTTTTTGTAATTCTTCTTTTGTAACTTTTTGAGGATGTGCAAAATCAAATCTTAATCTCTCAGAAGTAATATTTGACCCTTTTTGTACAGCATGATCTCCTAAAACAATTTGAAGTGCTTTATGTAAAAGGTGTGTTGCAGTATGATATTTGATTGTCATATCATTTTGTTCTGCTAAACCGCCTTTGAATTTATGTTCACTTCCCATTCTAGACTTTTCTTGATGTTCTTTAAATAACTTATCAAAGTCTTTTGTATCAACTTCTATACCATATTCTTTTGCAAGTTCTTCTGTCATCTCTTGTGGAAATCCATATGTCTCGTATAGATTAAATACTACTTCTACTGGTATAACTTTAATTCCGTTTTTTCTAGCATTTTGAACTTCTTTTTCAAATTCTTTTTCGCCTTTTTGAAGAGTTCTTACAAATTTATCTTTTTCTTCAATTATTACATTCTTAATTGTTTCTTTGTTTTCTAATAATTCTGGATACATTTCTTTTAAAGCTTCTATTGATATATCAATTAAAGAAGATAATTCGTTTAAATCGATTCCTAGTTTATTTAAATGTCTTGTCATTCTTCTAATTAATCTTCTTAAAATATATCCTCTATCCACATTACTTGGTCTTCCACCGTCTTGGACAATCATCATACTTGCTCTTAAATGTTCTGCTACTATTCTTCTACTACTAATATTATCTACTTTTTGTAGTTCTTCTAGTTTTTTCATTACAGGTTCAAAAAGTTCTATTTCAAATGGTGTTTTCTTCCCTTGAAGAAGCATTGTCATTCTTTCAAGTCCAAGTCCTGTATCAACATTTCTTTGTTTTAATTTTGAATAAGTTCCATCTGGATTCTTAAAATATTCCATAAAAACATTATTCCAAATTTCAACATATTTTCCACAGTCACATGCAGGATTACAATTTTCTGAACATTTTTCTTTTCCAGTATCATAAAAAATTTCTGTATCAGGTCCACAAGGGCCTTCTTCTCCTGCTATCCACCAGTTATCATCTTTTCCAAAGAAATAGATTCTTTCTTCTGGGATTCCAGCTTTTCTCCATTGTTCTGCAGAAATCTCATCTCTTGGAGCATCTTCATCTCCTTTAAAACATGTAACAGATAATTTATCTACTGGAATTTGTAATTCTTTAGTTAAGAATTCAAAACTCATCTTAATTGATTCTTCTTTAAAATAATCTCCTAAAGACCAATTTCCAAGCATCTCAAAATATGTTAAATGTCTATTGTCTCCTACTTCATCAATATCCACTGTTCTTAAACACTTTTGGTAATCAGTAAGTCTTGTTCCTTCTGGGTGCTTTTCACCTAAAAGATATGGAACAAGTGGATGCATTCCAGCTGTTGTAAATAAAACAGATGGATCATTTTCTGGAATTAGTGATGCACTTGGTATTATTTTATGTCCATGTCTTTCAAAAAACTTTAAGTATTTATTTCTAATCTCTATTGCTTTCATTAAACTTCCTCTTTTCATGAAAATATTGTACTTAAAAAATTATATTATAAACCTTAAAAAAAAGCAATAGCAAATACTTTAAAGTATTTGCTATTTATAATTATTCTTTAACTTCTTCTTTTTCTTCTACTACTTCATCTTCTGTTTTAGCTCTAATTATCTTTGTCTCAACATAAGCTGCTATAGCTAAATATACTAGAATGTTTGTAATTTCTTTTGTTCCCATACAAACATATACAACTGTATTTATATTTTTTTCTGTATTAGCTTGTGTTTCATCTAATTCTTCTTGTGTTATTTCTTCTTCAGTAACTGCAACTTTTAATTTTTCAACTTCTGTATTTCTATATGTATTTATAAAACTTTTATTCAAATTTGAAAAAGCAAAGAAATCTACAAACATAACAATTAAACAAATTACTCCAAGTGTAACTCTTAATGTTTTTGTCAATGTTTTTTTCTTTTCTTCTGTTAATATTGATTTGCCTATTGTTCTATTTGCAACTATCATATGTAATAAAAATGTTGTTAACACAAATATTAAAATAATTAAAGTAATTACAAGTGATGGGTATTGCATGCCTAAGTTATTTATTAATATCATTTCTCCAAAAAAAGTAATTGCACCAATTATGATTCCTATAAATATAAAGTTTGAAATATATTTTCCTAATATTTTCTTTGTATCTTTCATATCTATTTCTCCTCTTTTGTTAATTTTCATATTAATTTTATATATATTTTTTTAGAGTGTCAATAATAATACATAAAAAAAGACAAATATTTCATAAAAGAAAATATTTGCCCATACTTTAAATAATATTTATTTTTTAAATTTCTAATTGACTTCCTAAAATTCCTGCAGCAGATTGAACTACTTTTAGTTCTACATCAGACATTTTCTTATTAGGTTCTTTTGAAATTAAAACTACACTTCCAACAACATCCCCATCTGATACGATTGGATATATTACTTGAGAATTATATATTCTTTCTTTTTTTTCGTTTTTAGTTATTGGAATTGCAATTTCATTATTTTCTTTACTTGTATATATTTCTTTATTTTCCATAACTTCTTCAAGCTCTTTACTTACACTTTGTTCTAGTAAATCTTTTTTTAGTCCTCCAGAAACTGCAATTACACTGTCTTTATCTGTAATACAAGCAATATGACCTGTTGTTTTTGATAAAGTTTCTGCATAATTTGTTGCAAATTCAGTAAGTTCTCCTATTGGAGAATATTTTTTCAAAATTATTTCCCCATCTTTATCTGTATATATTTCAAGAGGAGAACCTTCTCCTATTCTTAGAGTTCTTCTTATTTCCTTAGGAATTACAACTCTCCCTAAATCATCAATTCTTCTAACAACTCCTGTTGCTTTCATTTTTGCTCCTCCTTTTTATAATTTATGATATTATTTTTCCAAGAAGGAGTAAAAATATACATTTTTAGTTTATTTTTTTAATTATTAGATTCTTCTTTTACATTCCCGAAAAAAGTAGGTTTATAAAGATCTATTACTATTCCAAGGTCTCTATAAAATTCTTTAAGCATAACAATTTTTATATTTGTATCTTTTCCTCTGCAATAATCTTCTAAAGCCTTTTTTAGCTGTTTCATGAAATTATATTCTTCTTTTAACTTATCTGTATTTTTCTTTGCTCTATCTATTAAAATTTCTTTTATTCTTACTATATCTTCATTACTTGCACATGTTATTCTTTGGAACATTCTATATGCATCATAATATTTAAATATTGGAAATTCCATACATTCATTATCAAATCTATCATAAAATAATTCCATCTTAATTGGAATACATTTGAATATATCATCTGCTTTTTCTTTATACATTTTTTCTTCAAGTTTAGAATTTAAAACTGTAAAATAATTTAATATTTCTTCCATCTCTTGACTTGAAGTATTGTCTATTCCTATTCTAGATAATTCTTCTTCTACATTATCACAATATACAGATGTTTTATATGCAATGTCCATACCATTCATAAATATTTGTTTTACTTCTTTAATATCTTTTTCTACTAATCCTCTTTTTATGAAGTAACTATAATAAGCGAAAAGTTTAGTAATCTCTATTAGTTTTAATTTTCCTTTTTTAACATCTTCTAAAACTTCTTCTATTATTCCTGGGAATTGTTCATCACTAATTTTCCAGTATTCTTCTGTAAGAAGTCTTTTATATCCTGGTAACTTTTCTGTATCTATTGTGTTTATGATAGCTTCCATATCTTTTTTTAGAGCTTTCATATCGAAAATTCTTGTTCTAACATATGATTCGATAAATTTAAAAAATCTATAATCAGATTTAAAATTAAAGTAATAATTATTATCGAATTCTTTAATATAAAATTGTCTGTTGTCCATAAGAACTCTTGAAGATACAAGTATTGCTTTATATTCTTCATTACTTTCAATATTTACAAATTTATCTTTTGTAATTTTACCTGCTTTAATTTCAAAAGATACTGCTATTGTAAATATAAGCATTGTTTGAAGTACTCTTAAATTTGTATTCGGATATAATCTATTTACATTTTCAAACACTTTACTAAAATCATTTAATGCATGTTTTAAAATTCTTAGATTTCTAGTGCCACTTTTATTAAATGTTGCAATAATAAGATTTTGATTTTCTCTTAAAAATCTAATTAAATCTTTATTGTTTTCATATCTCATAAGAAGTCCATTAATTATATAATTAAATTTAGGAGCATATTCAAAAGTTTCTCCAATTAACTTTTCTTTTATTCTTTCATAATCATTTGCTTTATCAAAAACATATTCTATTTTTTCTCTTATCTTTTCAACCATTGGTTTATCTGTTTTATTTAAGTCACCTTGTTTATCTAAAAGATAAGTTGCAATAAATGTTTTCATCTCTAAATTAGAACTTTTAAATTTAGTTGCAAGTTCTTTTTCATTACAAATAATTATAGTTTTTATATGATCATGTTCTACAAAGTTATTTATATATCCTAAAATATCTACTACATCAACATTAGCTCTTTCTAAGTCATCAAAACATAATACTTTATCATCTGTAGAGAAAAATCTTTCATAATCTATCTTATCACCATTTTTTGATACACCAAAAACATTTGCCATATCTAGACCTGTTTTTGCATATTCAGGAATATTAGTTTGGTGATGGCTATCCATATATTTTTTTAGATTTTTATCCATAAGCTGAGTAGTTTCTATGAAAATCTTTTTACTTATTTCTTCTAAATTTGATATACCATATAAAGACATATATATAGTTGTATATTTCTTACCATTTAATTGTAAAGATTCTATTTTATCTTTTATTTTATGATTCCAGAAATAAGTTTTTCCGCTTCCCCACTCACCATTAATCATAATAGCATAATCTGTATAATCTGCTCTTACATAATCAAGTATACTTTCAACTAATTCTTCCAAATTCATCACCTTTCTATTCTATTTTCTATTTTTCCTTTTGCTAAAACAAAAACATCTACATTTTTTAAAGAATAATTCTCTAATTCTTTTATACATTCTTTTACAGTAAATCCTGTTGTGTATATATCATCAAATAATATAATTTTTTTATTTTCTAATAATATTTTTTCATTTTTATCTTTAATATTTTCAAATTCTCTTTGATTTACTTTATAAACATCTATTACGTTTTGCTTTCTTTCAGTATAATTTAATTGACTTTGAGTCTTATTTTCTTTTATTTTTAATAATATATTATTATTATAATTGATATTTAATTTTTTTGATAATTCCCTTGCTATTAATTCTGTTTGATTATATCCTCTTTTTGATTTCTTTTTTTCAAACATTGGAACTGGGATTATTATATCATATGAATTTAATAAATTGCATACTTTTTTATTTTTTAAAATTATATTTGAAAAAGTTTTATATAAATAACTTTTATCATTAAACTTATAATCAATTATCTTTTTTCTAATTAAATCTTTATATTCAAATAAATAATATACTTTATGTATATTTTGACTTTTTATTTTATTATTTATTTTATTTTTATTAATATTTATATATTTAATTTTAAGATGATTTGATTTTAATTTATTTAAACATTCATCACATATCCAATCTTTATCTTTTTTTAAACATATTCCACATAGTGGTGGAAATAAAAAATTGAGAACTTTATCTATAAACATATTTTCCTCCTTAAAAAGTCCCCAATTTATTTTCAATTTATAATCTTTAATATATTCAATTTATCTATTTTAAAATATTTATTAATTTATATTTAAGTCCTGTATTTCTTTTCTTACTATCAGAATTATTTATCATATATTTTACGACATTTCCGCTTCCAAATATGATTAATAATTTTTTAGCCCTTGTTATACCTGTATATAACAAATTTTTTGTAAGAAGCATCGGTGCTGCTTGTGGAAGTGCCATAATAACAACATTAAACTCACTTCCTTGAGATTTATGAATTGTAATTGCATAGGCAAGTTCTAATTGTTCAAGTTCAGAAAACATGTACCAAGCAATTTTCCCATCATCAAATTCTATTTTTATTTGTTTTTCTTCATTATCTATTTTTTCAATTTTTCCAAATTCTCCATTAAATACACCTGTTCCAGTTTCATAAAATCCATCTATTTCTCTATCCCAGAAAATATCGTAATTATTTTTAACTTGCATTACTCTATCACCTTCTCTAAAGGTAATATCACCATATTTTCTTTCTTTTTTTCCTTCTTTTTCAGGATTTATATTTTCTTGAAGAACTCTATTTAATTCCTTAGTACCAAGTGCACCTTTTTTAGTAGGTGTTAAAACTTGAATATCCTTTGAAAAATCATAATCACCATACTTACTTAATCTTCCTGTTGAAAGAGATACTATTTGTGATACTATTTTTTCTACATTTTGTTCATTTATATAGAAAAAGTCATTATTACTTTCTTCTCTTTCTTTTTTATCAACAAACATCTCTCCATTATTTACTTTATGTGCATTTACTATAATATCACTTTTTGCAGCTTGTCTAAAAATTTTATCTAAGTTTACTGTTGGAATTGTATTAGACTCAATTAAATCTTTTAAAACACTCCCTGCCCCTACTGAAGGAAGCTGATTACTATCTCCTACTAAAACAAGTTTTGTTCCAAGATATATAGCTTTTGTAATATAATTCATTATAAAAATATCTACCATAGACATTTCATCTATTACTATTACATCTGCATCTATCGGCTTAAAATCTGCATCTACATTTGAAAGTCTATCATCATCTATTTTTCCTATTTCTAATAATCTATGTATAGTTTTTGCTTCTTCTCCAGTAGCTTCTGACATTTTCTTAGCAGCTCTTCCTGTTGGAGCACATAGTACTACTTTTTTCTTTTTGGATTTATAAATATCAATTAAACTTTTAATAATTGTTGTTTTACCAGTACCAGGACCTCCTGTAATTATAGATACATTATTTTCATTAACACCTTTTAGTGCTTCTCTTTGTTTTTCTGATAATATTATTTCTAATGATTTTTCTTGTTTTGCAAGTTCTTTTTCAAAATTATCTATATGTTTTACATTTTTTGATCTATTCATCATATATATTCTTTCTGCAACATTTTTTTCTGCAGTATATAATGGTTTTAAATAATACCAATCAGTTTCATCATCTCTTGATTCTAGTACTATCTCATCAGAAGCTTTTAAGCTAATTAAATTTTCTTCTATATATTCTTCACTTGCATTTAATTTATCTTTAACAAAATTTATTAATACTTTTTCTTCTACACAAGTATTTCCATTGTAACTTGCAAGTAAAAGTGCATACTTAATTCCAGCTTTTATTCTTTCAAAACTATTTATTTCTATTCCAAGATTTATTGCTATTTTATCTATTTTAAAAAAATCTACTCCATATGCTATATCTACAAGTATATATGGATTATCCTCTATTTTTTCCACAGCATTTGCACCTAATTTATCATAGATTTTTTTACTATTACTAGGACCTATACCAAACTTTTCTAAAAACTCTACAATTTGCCACAATCCCCATTTTTCATTAAACTCTGCCGCTATCTCTTCTGCTCTATCTTCTGATATTCCTTTTACTTCTGCTAGTTTTTTAGGATAAAATTTAAAAACTTCTAATGTATCATTACCAAATCTTTCTACTATTCTTCTTGCAGTAGCAGGTCCCACTCCTTTTATAATTCCATTTGCCAGATACTTTTCTAATGCTTCTTTGCTTTCTGGAAGTTTTTTCTCAAATGTTTCTATTTTAAATTGTCTACCATATTCTTGATGAGTAACAAATTTTCCTTTTACTTTTAAATAATCTCCACTATTAATAAACGGAAGATATCCGAACTACAGTATAAACATCTTCTTCCGTTACAAATGTCGCTATAGTATAACTATTTGATTCGTTTTGATAAATTATCTCATCTATTTGTCCTTCAAGTTCCATCTTTTTACCTTCTTACTTTTTAGCTTTCTTTAGTCTATCAGAATTATTTTTATTTTACAATGCAAATAGAAAAATATTAAAAGAGAATTTAAGATGGCTTTCTAAATTCTCTTTTACTTCTCTATGATTATTATATTATTTTATATTATTTTTTTTAATTTCATTTTATTTCAAACTCTTTATCTATAGTATAATAAAAATCTCCATCCATATATCTTTTTATTAATTTATATTTACCTTTTTCTAATCTGCCATATATATTTTCCCAATTAATTGTCTCTTCTATAATTCCATCTTTTACATCATTATAAATCTCAAAAACAAATTCTTCATCTTTTGTATCTTCTAATATATCTACTGTTTTCCAATCATCGTTTTCTAATTTTTCTAGTTGAAACCACGAATCATATTTATATGGATTTTCATTTGTATCTTCTATTTTTATTTTCATTCCTTTATTTGTAATCGAATCTTCTTTTATTGTAATTTTTATCTTTGAATCATCTCTTTTTACATTGTCACTTTTCATTTCTTCAATATTTTCAGGATCTATATATTTTTCATTTTCAACATATTCTGTATAAGCATTTATTAAATTTTGATTCTTATTAGACATATTACTAGATTTACTCTTTATGCTTGAATATCTAAAATATGATAATATTGAAACAATTATAATAACAACTATTAATATTATAGTCATCAGTGATATATTTACTTTAATTTCTTTTTGTTCTTCTTTTTGCTCTTCTCTAAATTCTTCCGCTTTATTTTTTGTATTTTTTGTTTTCTCTGTAACTATTATATCTTTATCCTCTTTATTTTCTATTGTTTCTTTTTTCATAAATAATACTCCTATATCTTTTGTTTTTACTTTAATATTTTTATATACTAATTATAATTTATTATTTTTGTTTTATCAATTTTTATTTTTCACTTTAATTAATTTATTTACTTATTTACTTAAATTAATCTACTCTAATATTTAATTTTTATAGAATTATATTCTTCTTTTACTTTATCTAATATGTATTTTGAATTATCATCTATATCTTTTGCGAAAATCGTTATATTCTCAAAAATGTTGTTATCCATATACATATATAAAAATTTCTTAAAAAACATTTCTAAGTTATTCTCACGACAATTATTGATAATTATATTGCATTCTATATCTTTAGATATATCCATTTTCTTATAAATTTTATAATAAATTATTTCTCTTATTAAATAATATATACCTAAAAAGGAAAAAAACATTATTATAGAAAAAATAATAATTCCCATATCATCACCTCTTAAAAGTATAATATGGAAAATAATCTATTTATGTTACCTTTTTATTTTGATTAAACTAATATATTATAAGATTTTAGAAATTAAATAATAAAATTAAAAAAATAGAAAATAAAATATAAAATAAACGGATACTTTAGATATACTCTATATTTTATAAGTACATCTAAAGTATCCGCCTCTTTTTATACAAATATTTATTATAACAATTCTAGAATTGCCATATCTGCGTTATCTCCTTTTCTTGGAGCGCATTTTACTATTCTTGTATATCCACCTACTCTATCAGAATATTTTGGTGCGATTTCTTCGAATAATTTGTTCATTAAGTCAACACCTTCAACTTTGTTAACTTTTCTCATTATTCTTCTTCTAGCATTTAATCTAGAAGGCATATCTTTTTTTCTTTTTTCAGTAGTTTCTTCTTTAACTACTCTTAAATAATCTTTACCATTTTTGCTTGTAACTTTTTCAGTAACTTTATGTCCTTTGCTATCTAATTTAGCTTTAACTACTTTAACTTCAACTTCTTCAAAGTTATCTTTTTCTTTAATTGCAGATGCAATTATACTATCTACTATAGCTTTAACTTCTTTTGCTCTAGCTTCTGTTGTAACTATTTTACCATTTAAAAGTACATCAGTAGTTTGAGTTTTAAGCATTGCTAATCTTTGATCAGTTGGTTTTCCAAGTTTTCTAGTACCTGCCACTTTTATTCTCCTTCCTATAAATTAGTCTTCTATTGATGAAAAGTTTAATCCTAAAGCGATTAATTTGTTAGTAACTTCGTCAAGAGATTTCTTTCCTAAATTTCTAACTTTCATCATATCTTCTTGAGATTTGCTTGCTAAGTCTTCTACTGTAGCAATTCCGGCTCTCTTTAAACAGTTATATGATCTAACTGAAAGCTCAAGTTCTTCTATTGGCATCTCTAATACTTTTTCTTTCTTAGATTCTTCTTTTTCTACCATAACTTGAGTATTCTTTGCAGTTTCAGATAAGTCAATAAATAATTCTAAATGTCCTGTCATAACTTTTGCAGCTAAACTTAATGCTTCATATGGTTTTAAACTACCATCTGTCCATACTTCGATAGTAAGTTTATCATAATCAACCATTTGTCCTACTCTAGTATTTTCAACTTTATAATTTACTTTTTTAACTGGAGTAAATATAGAGTCTATTGGTAGAACATTAATAGGCATATCTTCTTTTTTATTCTTTTCAGCTACGTTATATCCTCTACCTCTTTCAACAGTCATTTCCATGTGTAATTTTTCACCTTTTGCAACTGTTGCAATATGTAATTCTGGATTTAATATTTCTATATTACTATCTGTAATAATGTCTCCAGCTTTTACTTCTCCAGGACCTTTAAAGTCTATACTAATTGTTCTTTCTTCATTATCATGCATTCTTAGTCTTACGCATTTTAAGTTTACAATAATTTCTGGTACGTCTTCAACTACTCCAGGAACAGTTGAAAATTCGTGTACGACACCATCAATCTTAACACTTGTAATAGCAGCTCCAGGTAGTGATGATAATAATATTCTCCTTAGTGAATTTCCAATTGTCATTCCATAACCACGCTCTAATGGTTCGCATACAAACTTTGCATAATTTCTTACATTATCTGTTTCTACGCAATCGATGTTTGGCTTTTCAAATTCAATCATTTATTTACCTCCATCTTGGAACATATTTATTTCTTCTTTAAATATTCCCAAATCTTTATAATTTCAATACTAAATACTATAAATAATATACGTATAATAGTTTTACTATTATTTGTTGTATAACTCTACTATTAAGTGTTCTTCAACTGGTAAGTCTATATCTTCTCTATTTGCAAGTCTTATAACTTTTCCAGACATATTATCTTTATCAAGTTCAAGCCATTCTGGAACTGGTCTTGCACCATTAGCTTCAATGTTTTCTTTAACTACTGGATTATCTTTTCTAATTTCTCTTATTGCTACAACATCTCCTGGTTTTACTAAATAAGATGCTATATCAACTTTCTTTCCATTAACTTCAATATTTCCATGTGTTACAAGTTGTCTTGCTTGAGCTCTTGAAACTCCAAAACCTAATCTGTAAACAACATTATCTAATCTACTTTCTAATATTTGAAGTAAGTTTTCACCAGTAATACCTTTTTTATTTGAAGCTTTTTCAAAATATCCTCTAAATTGTTTTTCTCCAACTCCATAGAATGATTTTGTTTTTTGTTTTTCTCTTAATTGAGTTCCGTATTCAGAAAGTTTAGATCTTTTTTGACCATGTTGTCCTGGTGCGTAATTTCTTCTAGTTACGCTACATTTATCAGAATAACATCTACAGCCTTTTAAAAATAACTTTTGACCTTCTCTACGGCAAATACGGCATTGTTCATCTTTATATCTAGCCATGTAAAAATTACACCTCTTTCTAAATTTCTTTTTTGTTTATATTCTCTTAAATTATACTCTTCTTCTTTTTGGTGGTCTACAACCATTGTGTGGTATTGGAGTTACATCTTTAATCATAGTAATTTCCAAACCAGCTGTTTGTAATGCTCTAATTGCAGCTTCTCTTCCTGAACCTGGTCCTTTAACATAAACTTCTACTGTTTTTAAACCATGTTCCATGGCTGCTTTAGATGCAGTTTCTGCAGCTTGACCTGCTGCAAATGGTGTACTCTTTCTAGATCCTTTGAATCCAAGTCCACCAGCACTAGCCCAAGATATTACATTACCTTGAGTATCTGTTATTGTAACTATTGTGTTATTAAAACTAGAATGAATATGAGCTGCTCCACTTTCAATGTTTTTTCTATCTCTTCTTCTAGTTACTGTTTTCTTTGTTACATTTTTAGCCATATCTAGCTTATCCTCCTTTTAAAATCTTCTAAATTAATTAAACTGTTTTTTTGCTTTTGCTTACAACTTTTCTAGGACCTTTTCTAGTACGAGCATTAGTTTTTGTTCTTTGACCTCTTACTGGTAATCCTCTTCTATGTCTTAATCCTCTATAACATCCAATTTCAGTTAATCTTTTAATATTTAAAGCAACTTCTCTTCTTAAGTCACCTTCAACTTTATAGTGTTCCATTGCTTTTCTTATTAAGTTAACATCATCATCTGTTAAATCTTTTACTCTAGTGTCTGGATTTATTCCAGCATCTTTAAGTATTTTTTGAGAACTTGAAAGACCTATACCATAAATATAAGTTAGTCCTACCTCAACTCTTTTTTCTCTAGGTAAATCTACTCCTGCTATACGAGCCATAAATTTTTGCACCTCCACAATAATTTTGTTTTTTAATAGTCTAATTAGTATAAACGAAATGTAATTAAACTGGATTGTATATATAATAAATGTAAAAATAGAAAAAATCAGCCGCACCTATTTTCACATTATTAACATGATTTTTGGGGCTACTAATACTAGTACCCCTCATATGGTTAACAATTAACCTTGTCTTTGTTTATGTTTTGGGTTTTCACAGATTACTCTGATAACACCTTTTCTTTTAATTATTTTACATTTTTCACAGATTTTCTTTACTGATGGTCTTACCTTCATTTTTTTCACCTCTTTTTGTTATAATATATATTTGTATAAAATTATTTTATAATTTACTTATTATTAAATCAATATCTTATTATTTTGCTCTCCAAATAATTCTTCCTTTATTTAAATCATATGGTGAAAGTTCTAATTTAACTTTGTCACCTGGTAATATTTTAATATAGTTCATTCTTAGTTTACCAGAAATATGAGCTAATACTTGGTGTCCATTTTCTAGTTCAACTTTAAAATTTGTATTTGGTAATGCTTCAACTACAGTACCTTCTACTTCAATTACATCTTCTTTTGACAATTTTCTTCCTCCTTAGATTTAAATTTTTCTAAAGCCATAAAATAATAAGCTAGTATAGTATACATCATTTTTAAATTAATGTCAATATTTCTGGTTCTTTTTCTGTAATTAAAATTGTATTTTCATAATGAGCTGAATTTGTACCATCTTCTGATATTATTGTCCAACCATCATCTAGTTCTAAAATATCAGGCCTTCCTGCTATAACCATAGGTTCTATACATATTGTCATTCCTGGCATAAGTCTCATTCCACGACCAGGTTTACCATAGTTTGGAACGCCTGGATCTTCATGCATTTCTCTTCCAATTCCATGACCTTGGAATTCTCTAAGCACACTAAATCCATTCTTAGTAACATATTCATATATTGCATTTGAAATATCTCCAACTCTATTACCTTTTTTAGCATATTTTAAACCTTCGAAAAATGATTGTTTAGTAACTTCTACTAATTTTTCATCTTCTTTAGAATTTGATTTTCCAACAATATAAGTTCTTGCAGCATCTCCATGAAATCCATTTTTATATACAGTTAAATCAAAACTTATAATATCTCCTTCTTTTAAGATTGCTCTTTTTGAAGGAATCCCATGTATTACTTCATCATTTATAGATGCACATATACTTCCTGGAAAATCCATAACTCCTTCTATTCCACTTGGATATCCTTTTTCTGAAGGAATTGCTCCCTTACTTCTTATAAAATCTTCTGCAATTTTATCTAATTCTAAAGTTGAAATTCCGAGGTCTAATAGACTTTTTTAAAAGCTCATGTGTCTGTGCTACTATTTTACATGGTTCTCTCATAAGTTCAATTTCTCTTTTTGATTTAATACTAACCATCATCTATTCTCCCTTATTATTTAGATATTCTACTATTTCTTCTGCTGCTTCTTTTGCCATTTTATTTATCTTTTGACTAATAGTGATTCTATATAAAACTTTAGTATTTTCATAATATTCTTCTAAAGGTTTTGTTTGAGCTTCATAAACTTTAATTCTATTTTTAACTTTTTCTACTGTGTCATCTTCTCTTTGATAAAGTTTTGATCCGCATTTATCACAAATACCTTCAACTTTAGGTTTCTTTAGCTTAATATTATAAACTGCTTTACAATTTTGATTTGAACAAATTCTTCTATTTACTATTCTGTCTAGTATTTCTTCTTCTGGTGAAGTTAAATCTACAACCATATCTATTTTCTTATTTTGTTCTTTTAAAAATTCGTCTAATTTTTCAGCTTGTACTTTTGTTCTTGGGAATCCATCTAAAATTGCTCCAGATTTTAAATCTGGCTCTAATAGTCTTTCTTCAATAACTTTAATAGTTAAATCGTCTGGAACTAGTTCTCCTTTTGTCATATATTCTTCTACTTTTTCTCCTAGTTCAGTTTTTTCTGCCATTGCTTTTCTAAAAATATCTCCACTAGATACTTGAGGAATTCCAAGTTTTTCTGTAAGAATTCCTGCAACTGTTCCTTTTCCTACTCCAGGTGCTCCTAGCATTATAATTACCATAAAAAAATCACTCCTATTTTATATATTATTTTCTAAATAATTAATAATTATATTTTTTATAATTACTTAGAAAAAAATATATTATATGTATATCTTTACTTTTTTCTTTTATAACACACATATGGGGCAGAGTTTTTCCGCCCCTATATGGTTAATTATTTATAATTTATATCATTTATTATTTTTATTCTAAGAATCCTTTATAGTGTCTCATTACTAATCTAGACTCTAATTGTTGCATTGTTTCTAGTGCTACACCAACTAAGATAAGAATTGATGTTCCTCCAAAAGTTATATCTATTGGAGTAAATCTCATTAGCATTGGAAGTATAGCAATTAAACTTAAGAAAAATCCACCAAACAATGTTAATTTTGTGATTATTGATGATAAATAATCTGTTGTTGGCTTTCCAGCTCTAATTCCTGGAATAAATCCACCGTTTTTCTTAATATTTACTGATACTTCTGCTGGATTGAATGTAGCAAATGTATAGAAAAATGTAAATCCAACAATTAATAATAAATATATAATTGCATTTGCTATTGAATATCCAACTCCAACTCCTGCAGATGTTGAAGTTGCAATAGAAAATTGATATAAGCCTGCCCAAAATCCTGTTCCACCAATTGCTTGTGGATTAAATATTTGGATAAGCATTGCTGGCAATGTCATGAATGATGATGCAAAAATTATTGGCATTACACCTGCCATAGCAAGTTTTAATGGAATATGTGTGTTTTGACCACCATACATTTTTCTTCCAACAACTTTTTTAGCATATTGTACAGGAACTCTTCTTTCAGCTTGTTGTACAAATACAACTCCTGAAATTAATAATATTGCTCCAAGTAAAATTGCTAAAGCAATTAGGAAGTTTGTTGTTGAAAATGGATTGAAAGCTAAATTAAATAGTGTTAATGCTCCATCTGGTATTCTTGATATTATACCTACAAATATTAACATAGATATTCCATTTCCAATACCTTTACCTGTAATTTGATCTCCAAGCCACATTAATACTGATGTACCAGCTACTAAAGAAAGTACAAATATCATACCTGTTCTTAGTCCTGGATTAATAAATACATCACTGTAGCTACTACTATATGAAATATAAATACCTAAAGCTTCAACTGCAGCTAAAACTATAGTTAAAATTTTAGTGTATTTATTCATTTTTTGTCTTCCGCTTTCTCCACCATCTTTAACTAGTTTTTCTAAAGATGGAACTATCATTGCTAATAATTGTAGAATAATTGAAGCTGTAATATATGGTGTTACAGACATAGCAAATACTGATAATTTTGAAAAAGCACCACCTGATATTGTGTTAATTAAACCAGTTAATGTTCCAGTTGAATTTGCAAGCTGCTCAGCAAGCATTGCAGAATCAACTCCTGGAACAATTATATAACATCCAAATCTAAATACTACAATTAATAATAGTGTATATAGAATTCTTTTTCTTATATCTGGGTTTTTAAGTGAGTTTTTTATAGTGTTTAACAACTAAATCACCTCTATCTTTCCACCTGCAGCTTCTATTTTTTCTGCAGCTGTTTTAGTAAATCTCTTTGCCTTAACAGTTAGTTTTTTCTCTAAAGTACCTGTTCCAAGAACAACTATACCATCATTTATTTTTCCTATAATACCTTCTGCAAGTAAGCTTTCAGCTGTAACTTCTTTAGCTTCTGATTTATTAAGCATTGTTAAAGTTACTTCTGTAAAGTTTTTAGCATGAATATTATTAAATCCTCTTTTTGGTAATCTTCTATATAAAGGTGTTTGACCTCCTTCAAAACCTCTTCTAACTCCGCCACCAGATCTAGCTTTTTGACCTTTGTGACCTTTTCCAGAAGTTTTTCCAAGTCCTGAACCCATTCCACGTCCTACTCTTCTTCTTGCAACTTTCTTTACTGCTGGCTTTAATTCACCTAATTGCATTCTTTGCACCTCCTTGTTAAACGACTCTTTATTCAATTTGAAAATTACAATTATTATTTAATCATAATTTATATTTTTTTGCTAGTATATTTTAATAAATTATAAAATTTCTGATACTTTTTTTCCTCTTTTTCTTGCAACTTCTTGGATTGTGTCCATGCTCTTTAAAGCTTCTATTGTTGCATAAACAACGTTTCTTGGATTATTAGTACCAATAACTTTAGTTTTTATATCTCTATATCCAGCAAGCTCTAATACTGGTCTTACACTACCACCTGCTATAACTCCAGAACCTTCATTTCCTGGTTTTAATATAACAGTTGCAGCACCAAATTTTCCTGTATATTCATGAGGAATTGTTGTTCCAACGATTGGAACTTCTACTAAATTCTTTTTAGCTTCATCAATAGCTTTTCTGATAGCATCTGGAACTTCAGCAGCTTTTCCATTTCCAACTCCAACATGACCATTTCCGTCTCCAACTACAACAACAGCACTAAATCTAAAAGTTCTACCACCTTTAACAACTTTAGCAACTCTGTTTATAGCAACTACTTTTTCTTTTAATTCTAAAGTTTTATCTTCCATGAGTTTTAGTTTCTCCTTCCTTATATGTTTAGAATTTTATTCTATTTTATTTCTATTAAAATTTTAGTCCGCCTTCTCTTGCAGCATCAGCTAATTCTTTAACTACACCGTGGTATACATATCCACCTCTATCGAATACTACTGTTTCGATTTTTTTAGCTTTAGCTTTTTTAGCTATTAAAGTTCCTAATTCTTTAGCAGCTTCTTTATTAGCTTTTTTAGTTTTAACTTCTTTATCTAATGTTGAAGCACTAACTAAAGTAACTTGATTTTCATCATCAATTACTTGAACATATAAATTAGTATTACTTCTGAATACACTTAATCTTGGGCATTCAGCAGTACCACTTATTTTATTACGAACTCTTTTATGTCTTCTAACTCTTTCAGCTTTTCTATCTATTTTAGTAATCATCTTTTACTCCTTTCTAAAATCTTTCTAATTTATTTTAGATTTTATTTTTTACCAGCTTTACCTTCTTTACGTCTGATAACTTCTTCAGCGTATTTAATACCTTTACCTCTATAAACTTCAGGTGGTCTCTTTGTTCTGATAACAGCTGCCATTTGTCCTACTTTTTCTTTATCAATTCCTTTTACAATAATTTCATTTGGATTTGGTACTTCAAAAGTAATTCCTTCTGGTTCTTCCATTTCTACTGGATGTGAGTAACCTAAATGAAGAACTAATTTCTTTCCTTGTTTTTGAGCTCTATAACCAACACCATTTACTTCTAATTTTCTAGTAAATTCTTCTGATGTTCCTTTGATCATATTGCTAATTAAAGTTCTAGTTAATCCATGTAAACTTTTATTAGCTGGCTCGTCATTAATTCTTTCAACTTTAACAGTTCCATTATCTACTGTAACTTTTATATTTTTGTGAATTTCTCTTTCTAATGTTCCTTTAGGTCCTTTTACAGTAACTTTTTGTCCGTCTACTTTTACTTCAACTCCATTTGCTATTGTAATAGGTAAGTTTCCTATTCTTGACATTTTAAGTTTTCCTCCTTCTTTAAAATGTTTTCTATATTGTCTTAATTATCTACTAACTAAGAATTAATTACCAAACATATGCTAAAACTTCTCCACCTACACCTAATTCTCTAGCTTTTTTATCTGTAACTATACCTTTTGATGTAGATATTAAAGCAATACCTAAACCATTTAATACTTTAGGTAATTCATCTTTTGATGCATATATTCTTAAACCTGGTCTACTAATTCTTTTTAATCCAGAAATTACTTTATTACCTTTTTCATCGTATTTTAAAGTAATTCTTATTATACCTTGAGTCTCATTTTTTATTTCTTCAACTTCTTTAACATATCCTTCTTCTAATAATGTTTTAGCTATAGCTATTTTCATATTAGATGCAGGAATATCAACTGTTTTGAATTTTGAACTATTTGCATTTCTTATTCTTGTTAACATATCTGCAATTGGGTCTGTTGTATTCACTTGTTTTTACCCTCCTTTTTTCCTATTTTAAATTTTTATTACCAGCTTGCTTTTTTAACTCCTGGAATTTCTCCTTTATGAGCTAATTCTCTAAAGCATACACGGCATATTCCATATTTTCTGATATAAGCATGTGGTCTTCCACATATTTTACATCTGTTATATTCTCTTGTTTTGTATTTTTGTTCTTTGGCACATTTTACTTTTAATGATTTTTTAGCCATTATACTTTAATCCTCCTTCTTTAAAAGGTTATTTTCTATGCTTTAAAAGGCATTCCTAATAATCTTAATAATTCTCTAGCTTCTTCATCAGTTTCAGCTGTTGTTACGAAAATTATATCCATACCTCTTATTTTATCGATTTTATCATATTCGATTTCTGGGAATATTAATTGTTCTTTAATACCCATTGAGTAATTTCCTCTTCCATCAAATGAGTTAGCTGAAACTCCTCTGAAATCTCTTACTCTTGGTAATGCTACATTGAATAATTTGTAAGCAAAGTCATACATTTTTCCAGCTCTTAAAGTAACTTTGCATCCTATTTTAGCACCTTCTCTTAATTTAAATGCTGCAATAGATTTTTTTGCTTTTGTTTCAACTGGTTTTTGTCCAGTAATGATTTGTAAATCGTTCATAGCATTATCTAAAGCTTTTGGATTATCTTTTAAATCTCCTAATCCAATATTTATAACTATTTTTTCTAATTTTGGTACTTCCATAACAGATTTATATTCGAATTTTTTCATCATTTCTGGAACTACTTCATTTTTGTAAACTTCTCTTAACTTTTCCATTTGGATTTATTTCCTCCTTTCACTAACTAGTTTAATTTTGCGTTACATTTTTTACATACACGTACTTTATTTCCGTCTTTATCTAATTCATATCCTACTTTTGTAACTTTACCACATTTTGGGCAAACTACATTAACTTTACTGCTATGTATAGCACATTCTACAGATATGATTCCACCTTCTTCACCTTGTTTTCTAGGTTTTACGTGCTTTTTTCTTACGTTAACACCTTTAACTATAACTTTTTCAGTTTTAGGTATTACTTCAATAACTTCTCCAGTTTTTCCTTTATCATTTCCTGATAAAACTTTAACTGTATCACCTTTTTTTATTTTCATTCTTTATTTTCACCTCTTTATTTTAAGATTCATATATAATTTCTGTTTCTTAATTTTATTATTAAAGAACTTCTGGTGCTAAAGATAAGATCTTCATGTAATCTTTTTCTCTTAATTCTCTTGCTACTGGTCCAAATATACGAGTTCCTCTTGGAGTTCCATCATCACGTATAATAACAGCTGCATTTTCATCAAATTTTAAATAAGAACCATCTGCTCTTCTAACACCTTTTTTGCTTCTAACTACAACAGCTTTAACAACTTCTCCTTTTTTTACAACACCACCTGGTGTAGCACTTTTAACAGAAGCAATTATAATGTCACCTATTTCAGCATATTTTCTATGTGAACCACCTAAACATCTGATACACATTAATTCTTTTGCACCAGTGTTATCGGCAACTTTTAATCTACTTTGTTGCTGTACCATAATCAGTTTTCCTCCTTCTTAATTTCTAAGATTTCAATTATTTTATTACAACTTTTTCAATAACTTCTACAAGTCTCCATCTTTTATCTTTAGATAAAGGTCTTGTTTCCATAACTCTAACTTTGTCACCAATTTGGCATTCATTGTTTTCGTCATGAGCTTTTAGTTTATAAGTTTTCTTAACTGTTTTCTTATAGATTGGATGTCTAACACTGTCCTCAACTTTAACAACTATAGTTTTGTCCATTTTGTTAGATTCAACTATTCCAACTAATGTTTTACGAAGATTTCTTTCTTCCATTTGCGGATTTCTCCTTTCTTAATTTATTTTTGCTCGTTTAATTCTCTTTCTTTTAATATTGTTTTTATTCTGGCGATGTCTTTTTTCACTTCTCTAATTTTTACAGGATTTTCTAATCCATTAGCAGCTAAATTAAATCTTAATTTAAATAATTCTGATTTTAATTCACTTAGCTCTTTTTCAAGGTCTGGTGAAGACATCTCTTTGATTTTATTTATCTTCATCACTATCACCACCTACTTCAATTTCTCTAGCTACGAATTTTGTTCTTACAGGTAATTTGTGAGCAGCAAGTCTTAAAGCTTCTCTTGCAACATCTTCAGATACACCTGCTATTTCAAACATAACTCTTCCTGGTTTTACTACAGCTACCCAATATTCTGGAGCTCCTTTACCTTTACCCATACGAGTTTCAGCTGGTTTTTTAGTTACTGGTTTGTTTGGGAATATTTTAATCCAAACTTTACCACCTCTTTTAATGTAACGTGTCATAGCAATACGGGCAGATTCTATTTGATTTGCTGTTATCCATCCAGCGTCTAATGCTTGTAATCCATATTCGCCTTCATTAACAACAGTACCTCTTGTAGCTTTACCTCTATTTCTACCTTTTTGCATTTTTCTATATTTTGTTCTTTTTGGCATTACTGGCATTATTCTTCTCCCCTTTCTGCATTAACAGTTTTTTCTTTCTTTTCAGGAAGAACTTCTCCTTTATAAATCCAAACTTTTACACCTATTTTTCCATAAGTTGTATCAGCTTCATAGAATCCATAATCTATATCAGCTCTTAAAGTTTGTAGTGGTATAGTACCTTCTTTATAAAATTCTGTTCTAGCCATATCTGCTCCAGCTAATCTTCCTGATACAGAAGTTTTAATACCTAAAGCTCCTGCTTTCATAGCTTTTTGCATAGCTTGTTTCATAGCTCTTCTGAAAGAAATTCTTCTTTCTAATTGATTACAAATATTTTCTGCAACTAATTGTGCATCTGTATCAATATTTTTAACTTCAACTATGTTTAAGTTAACGTCTTTTCCTATCATTTTTTGAATTTCATTTTTTAATGTATCAGCTAAGTTTCCACCTTTTCCTATTACTAATCCTGGTTTTGCTGTATATACATTTATTTTTACAAATTTAGCAGTTCTTTCGATTTCTATTTTTGAAATACCGCTAGCAAATAATTTACTTTTTACAAATTTACGGATTTTATAATCCTCTACTAGGTTATCACCAAAGTCTTTAGAATCTGCATACCATTTTGAACTCCAATCTTTGATAACACCTACTCTAATTCCGTTAGGGTGTACTTTTTGTCCCATGTTTTAAGAATCCTCCTTTCCTTATTTAGCCTCTCTTAAAACTATTGTTATATGACTTGTTCTTTTTCTTATTCTTACAGCTGATCCTTTTGCAGCTGGTCTAATTCTTTTTAATGTTGGACCTTGATTTGCATAAATTTCAGCAACATATAGGTCTTCACTTTTCATGAAATGATTGTTTTCAGCATTTGCTATAGCTGATTTTAATAGTTTTTCAATTATTTCTGCTGAAGCTTTAGGTGCAAATTTTACTATTGCTAATGCTTCAGAAACTTTTTTTCCTCTTATTAAATCTGCTACTATTTTAACTTTTCTAGCTGAAATTCTAGCATAATTTAATGTTGCTCTAGCTTCTGCTACTTGTTGCATTTCTTCCATTACTTATATCCTCCTTCTTAGAATCTTAGATATTTAAGTATTTATTCTCTACTTATTATTTATTTACTTTGCTTGTTTTATCTCCTGCATGACCTTTAAAAGTTCTTGTTGGAGCAAATTCTCCTAATTTATGTCCTATCATTTCTTCTGATATATAAATAGGAACATGTTTTCTACCATCATGAACAGCTATTGTATGTCCAACCATTTGTGGGTATATTGTTGAAGCTCTTGACCATGTTTTTAAAACTTCTTTTTTTCCACTTTCGTTCATATCTTCAATTCTTTTTAATAACTTTGGTGCCACATATGGTATTTTCTTGCTTGATCTTGACATGATACTCATTTCCTCCTTTTATTATTTTCTTCTCTTAACTATAAACTTGTTAGTTACTTTATTTTTCTTTCTTGTCTTATATCCTAATGCTGGTTTACCCCAAGGAGTCATTGGTCCAGAGTGTCCTACTGGAGCTCTACCTTCACCACCACCATGAGGGTGATCTACTGGGTTCATAACAGATCCTCTTACTGTTGGTCTGATTCCCATATGTCTTTTTCTTCCGGCTTTACCTAATTTAATATTTTCATGATCTGTATTTCCTATAGTTCCTATAGTAGCTCTACATCTTGCTAATATTAATCTCATTTCTCCAGATGGTAATCTTACGTGTGCGTAAGCACCTTCTTTAGCCATTAATTGTGCAGATCCACCAGCTGCTTTTACTAATTTTCCACCTTGTCCTGGATTTAATTCAATGTTATGAATTAAAGTACCAACTGGTATATTTTCGATTGGCAAGCAGTTACCTGGTTTAATATCTGTGTTCATTCCTGAAACAACTTGGTCTCCATCTTTTAATCCGATTGGAGCTAATATATAAGATCTTGTTCCATCTTCATATTCTATTAATGCAATATTTGCACTTCTATTTGGATCATATTCAATACCAACTACTGTTGCTGGCATATCATCTTTCTTTCTCTTAAAATCCATTATTCTGTATTTTTGTCTGTTTCCGCCACCTTGATGTCTTACTGTTATTCTTCCATAAGAATTTCTACCTGATTTTTTCTCTTTTTTAGCAAGTAGAGATTTCTCTGGTGTCTTTTTAGTTACTTCTTCATAAGTTAATGTTGTCATATTTCTTCTTGAAGGTGTAACTGGTCTAAAATGTTTAATTCCCATTTTTCTAATCCTTTCCCGAATACTTAAAAATTCGTATTCTATATTTATTTTCCTAGTTTAATCTAGATATTTATTAATAATCTTTTATCGATTATTTTGGTAATTACATACCCATAAATCCATCTATTGATGAATTATATTTTTTAGAAACTTTTGCTTCTTTTCCACCTTTTTTCATGTATGTAGGATCTTCTGGATTAACATCTATCATAACTATTGCTTTTTTCCAGCTAGCTGTTTTTCCTTGGTGAACACCTACTCTTTTTTCTTTACCTTTTACTGAAACTGTATTAACTTTAACAACTTTAACATTGAATAGTTTTTCTACAGCTCTTGCTATTTCAACTTTTGTTGCTCTTTTATCAACTTTGAAAGTGTATTTACCTTCTTCAATTCCTTCATTACTTTTCTCAGTGATGATAGGTTTAATTATGATATCTTCTGGTAACATTATGCATACACCTCCTCTAATTTTTTAACAGTATCTAATGTAAGTACTAATTTATTATATTTTAATAAATCAAATACATTAATTGTATTAACTACAGCTACTTTTACATTTTCAATGTTTCTTGTTGATTTTTCAACATTTTCATTTTTCTCTGCAATCATAACTAAAGCTTTACCTTCTACTTTGTTTTTAGCTAATGCATTTACCATTTGTTTTGTTTTAATATCTTTAAAAGATATTTTATCTAAAACTACTAAATTGTTTTCTAATACTTTTGAGCTTAATATTGATCTTATAGCTAATCTCTTTTCTTTCTTATTTACTCTGTAGCTATATTTTCTTGGTTTTGGTCCTAAAGCTATACCACCTTTAATCCATTGTGGAGCTCTTATACTACCTTGTCTTGCTCTACCTGTTCCTTTTTGTCTCCAAGGTTTTCTACCTCCGCCTCTAACTTCTGCTCTAGTTTTTGTACTTTGTGTACCTTGTCTTTGATTTGCTAAGTAGTTAGCAAGTACACTGTGTACTATGTTTTCATTTGGTTCAATACCAAATACTTCTTCTTTTAAATCTACTGTACTAACTTTCTTTCCTTCTAAATTATATACATCTACTGTAGGCATTAATCTTCCTCCTTTCCGCTTTACACTGATGCTTTAACTGCATCTTTTATTTTTAAGATAACGCCTTTATTTCCTGGTACGCTACCTTTAACTAATATTGCATTTTTTTCTGTATCAACTTTAACAACTTTTAAGTTTTGAATTGTTACTGTTGTATTTCCCATGTGTCCAGGTAATTTCTTTCCTTTGAATACTCTACCTGGTGTAGATGTTGATCCCATAGATCCTGGTCTTCTATGATACATAGAACCATGTCCCATAGGTCCTCTTGATTGTCCATGACGTTTAATAACACCTTGGAATCCTTTTCCTTTTGTTTTTCCTTGAATATCTACTGTATCTCCTTCAGCAAATATATCTACTTTTATTTCATCTCCTACTTTAACTTCTGAAGCATTATCTACTCTGAATTCTCTTAAGTGTTTAGTAGGTTTAACATTACCTTTTGTAAAATGACCTTTTTCAGGTTTATTAACTTTATTTTCTTTAACTTCGCCGTATCCTAATTGAACTGCATCATATCCATCAGTTTCTGTTGTTTTAACTTGAACAACTGTGCAAGGACCAGCTTCTATAACTGTTACTGGAATTGCTACACCATTTTCATCAAATATTTGTGTCATTCCAACTTTTCTACCTATTATGGCTTTTTTCATTTAAAATTCCTCCTAACTATTGGCTGATTTTCACCAGCTTGGTTTTTGTTTTCATTTTAATTTAATAAATTAATAATAATTTAAATTTGATAATTATAATTTGATTTCAATATTAACACCAGCTGGTAAATCTAATTTCATTAAACTATCAACTGTTTTTTGTGTTGGATAAAGAATATCAATAACTCTTTTATGTGTTCTCATTTCGAATTGTTCTCTTGAATCTTTGTCTTTGTGTGGAGAACGTAATATAGTTATAATTTCTTTCTCTGTTGGAAGTGGTATAGGACCTGATACTTTAGCTCCTGTTCTTTTAGCAGTATCTACTATTTTTTCAGCAGACTGTTCTAAAACTACATGATCATAAGCTTTAAGTCTTATTCTAATTTTTTCACTTCCTACGTTAGTGTTTGATGTTGCCATTTGTTTCCCTCCTTAAAATAAATGTAACGGCAAGTATGAACGCATCCTGGTGTTTCTTTATAACACATATATAAATCCAAGTTACTCTAGCTTGTTTTTTTACTTTTGTATCTTGGATAAGGTTGAATGCTATTATCAAACTTATCGCCCGGTCTAAGCCAAGACATACTCTGCAGAAGTTCCCTCCACGCCTTAGGCGCGTAGCCACATTCTGCTTCATCGCTTTATCTTACGCCTACATATTATACTACGCTAAAATAGCTTTGTCAACGATTTTTTTTAGAAATTTACAAATATTTTTCTACTATATTTTTATATTTTTTTTACATAAAAAAAGAATTATCTAAAATGATAATTCTTTAATATACTATTATAAATTATTTTTTACATTTTTTATTCAACTTTTCCATATACACCGCCGCCACCTTCAATAATATGCATCTTTCCTTCTCTTGCATTTATTATATTAGTAGCAACTTTTTCTCCTACTACAGCTTCTATATCATCATAATCTAATTTATGTAATATATTCATTTCTGTTTCGAATGTATCTAATAATTTTTTAATTGTTTTTCCTCCAACTCCAGGAATAAACCCTAAAGGTATTTGATATACATATTCTGGTCTAAAGTTTGGACTTTTTGATTCTTCTTTATCTTTTATAATTTCTATTCTATCATAAACACCCATTGTTATATTTTTACTATCACAAGTATCACATTTTGTAACAGGAGCATCTCCTGGGATCTGTTTATCACAAACTTCACAATATGTTCTATGATATTTCCCAAGCTTTGGATCTAATCCATAATTTGCTAAGATTTTTCTTCCATCTTCTCTTTTTAAAACTTTTACAAATTCTTTAAAACTTACTGTTTCCATAAGCATTTTATTATATTCTCTTGCTATTTTAGGAAGAGAATGTGCATCTGAATTTGTTAAAAAAGTTTTATTTTCAAGTTCTGAAATCTTATCTGCTAAATATGTATCTGCACTAAGCCCTAATTCTATTGCAGGTATTCTATCAAATTTTTCTTTAAAAATTCTTTTTAATCTTGTAGTACAATTTCCATAAAAACTTTTGTGTGGAGTAAATGCATGTGCAGGAACAAGCACTCCATTATATTTTTCAACAATATCTATTAATTCATATGCAGATATATCTGCTCTTTGAGAACTTAATGTCATGTTTTTTATATGATGACTCATCTCATTTGAAAAACCTTTTATGTCATTTAATGTTGGAAAGTAACAAAGATTATGTGCACTACCTGTCTTTCCTTCTTCATTTTTTTCAGAAGTTTCTATTTCACTTCCTAGTATAATACAAACTTTATCTTTATATATTATTCCGCCATCTTCAATTTCAAATGCTTCACCAGTTTTCAAAAAGTTCTCTATATCTTCTATAACGTATGGTGAAGCACAATCTATAATTCCTGCTATATTAATTCCTTTTCTTTCTACACATTCTTTTGCAATATTTGCAAAATTTAAACTTCTAGCTGCTGTAATTTTAATTGGTTTATTATTTTCACTTCTTCCTATATGTATATGCATATCTGCAAAAACTTCGTACATCTTTTTCTCCTTTTAATCTTCTAAATCATCTATCGTAAAACCTGGAAGTAATGGAGCTTCTTTTAGTAATCTTAATTTTTGTTTTGCTTTTCTTATTTGTTCTACTAAATCTCCTCCATAATTCAATTCTTTTTCTCTGCGAGCAAATGCTTTTTCCATTCTTTCTTGATTGTTGTATAATTCTCTTACAGCTCCTGGTATATCATTTTTCATTAAACAATTCATTTCTTTTTGATATTTAGTAAGTAAACCCATCATACTTTTATATCCTCCATAACATCAACAAATTCTTCGAACAAACCTAAATATTTATTATCTACATCTTTTAAGTTTTTATTTTTTAATAAATACATTGCCTCTTTTACTGAATATGCTAATCTATCTTGTCTGTTACAAAGCATCGCACCGAATTGATCTACTATTTCTAATATATCGCTTTCAGGCTCTCTAGGAACATTTTTATCACAATATTCTCTATTATATTCTGTACATATTTTACAAAATCTATCAGAAAATCCTAAGGCTTTTAAAAACTCTCTATCTTTATCTATTTCTTTTTTTGCTCTTTCAACTTCTTCTTGAGAATCTATTCTTAAACATGAATACATAAGGCAAGCTGTAATTACCATATTCTTATCAACATCAAGTTTCATAATGTCGATAAATTCTCTTGCTATTTCTGCTTTCATTATTATTGTATTATTAAAAAAAATATTTTGTTTTTTCTTTAAAAAACTAACTATTTCAACTTTTCTAATGAAATTTGGTTCACCTAAAATAGATTCAGCAAATGTCGCCATAGACTTTTCCTCCAATTTAATATTTACTAGATTATATTTCATTACTGCTCTTTTTTCAACTGATGTAATTAAATTGTAATAAATATTTAGTTTTAAATTTCTCAATAGACAAGAAAAAAAGAATGCTTTGGCATTCTTTTCATCTATTTAATAATTTTATTTATACTCTTATCTATTTTAATTAGATATTGTATTTTCTAACTTTTAAATATGTATATATAGCTGAGATAGCAACAACTGCTATTAATACAAATAATACAGTATCTTCTCTACCTGTTTCTGGTATATCTTCTTCTGGAACTTCATTTTCAATTACTATTTCTGGTTCATTTGTTGCTGTATTTGCTTGGTTTAATGTTCCAATATTATTTACTGCATTTGTTGTCGCATTTGATCCAGAACCGGAATCTGTTATTGTAACAATTTCAGATGCATATGCTGAATTGTTTAAACCAATTAATATTGCTACTACCGCAAATAATACTAATATCATTTTACTTACTTTTCTCATAACTACCTACCTCTTTAATATATTACTACATTTACATTATAATTTAATTATAGCATAACTTTATCTTATTGCAAGTTTTTTTTACAATTTTTTTATATTTTTTTAAAAAAGTGCACAAAATAACACTAAATCAATATAAAGGAGATTTATAAATGCCTGCTTTATTTTTGTTTAGTACAAATATTCATTCAGTTGAAACTTTTTTAAAAAATTTCTATAAAGATAAACCATTACCTAATGTATCTATTTTTGAAAATTATAAGATATCTTTTGAAAATCCTATTGAAATGTCTGATATATTATCTGCTATTATAGATAATAATGATAAATACAATATTTCAGCATGGATTAATTTAGATAATGATTTATATTTTAAAGTTACACAATATAATTTAAATGATATTATTAAATATTTATTTGAAAGATATCCATATTAATAATTGTACTTATTATTAATATTCTAAATTAATAGTAACTGGTCCATCATTTAATAAAGACACTTCCATATGTGCACCAAAAACTCCTTTTTCAACTTTTTTAATATTTTCTTCTTTACATTTTTGAATAAAATATTCATAAAGTTCATTTGCATATTCTGGTGCAGCACTTTCTATAAAACTTGGTCTATTTCCTTTTTTAGTATCTGCATATAAAGTAAATTGTGATACTATTAATAATTCACCATCAATATCTTTAATAGACAAATTCATTTTCTCATTTTCATCTTCAAATACTCTTAAATTGCATAATTTTTTTGCTAAGTAATCTGCTTCTTTTTTTGTATCAGTATGAGTCACTCCAAGTAGTACTAAAAAACCTCTATCTATTTTTCCTACTACTTTATTATCAACTTCCACTTTTGCATTTGCTACTCTTTGAACTGTTAATCTCATTACTATTTCCTTCTTTATTTATTATCTACTACTTCTCCCTCTACAGCTGGTGGCTCATTTTTAGCACCGCATAATGGACAAAATGTATATTTTGTTTCTATAATTTCTCCACAACCAGAGCATTTCATTTTTCCTTCTGGAATTTTCTCTTCTTCTGGCTCTTCTTTTTTAGGTTCTACTTTTATTTGTTCTTTACCACATTCTGGGCAGAAAGCTGCTTGAGCATCTATTTCAGCTGAACAGTTTGTACATTTTTTCTTATTATTTAATAATAAAATCTCTTCTCTAATTTTTTCATTTTCATTTTTAATTTCTTCTATTTTATCAACACAATCATTTATAGCTTTCATAACGTCATCTTTGTTATTTCTTTTAGCTAAAACTGTTTTTCCTAATTCTCCATACATTTTTTCAACTTTAGTATCATTTTCAGATAAAGTCTTTTTTAATTTAGACTCCTTTGCCATTTTATTTGTTTTTTCATTAATACTACTTGTTGTCTCTGAAACTTTTTTAGAAATATCATCAAAAAATCCCATTTTATTTACCTCCTATTATTACTTTAAATATATTATTATTTTTTATAATTATTATTATTTTATTCAGCTTTTAATGTTCTTGTCATTAATTTGTTAACTCCCTCTTTTGGATCTAAACCATTAAATAAAACATCATAAACTGTATTTACTATTGGCATTTCTACATTATATTTTTTAGCAAGTTTATATGCTACTTCAATATTATCTATACTTTCTATAGTCATACCAACTTCTTTTCTTGTTTCTTCAACTGTTTTTCCTTGTCCTATTAATATACCTGCTCTTCTATTTCTACTATGATTACTTGAACAAGTTACTATTAAATCCCCAAGACCAGTTAAACCATAAAAAGTATCTCTATTTCCTCCCATTACAGTTCCAAGTCTTGAAATTTCTACTAAACCTCTTGTAATTAGTGCTGCAAAAGTATTGTCTCCAAGCTCTAGTCCTGTACAAACACCTGCACAAAAAGCAATTATATTTTTAAGAGCTCCACCAAGTTCAACTCCTTTAACATCTTTTGATGTATACATTCTCATAGTTTCGCTTTTAAAAATGTCTACTATCATATCTGTAACTTTTTCATCTTCGCAAGCTGCAACTAATGCAGTAGGAACATTTAGAGAAACTTCTTCTGCATGACTTGGTCCAGATAAAACTCCAATTTTAGAATTTGGTAATTCTTCTTTTGCAACTTCATCTAATGTTTTTAAAGAATCTGATTCAAAACCTTTTGAACAAATAATTACTGGTTGATCTTTTACATATGCTTTATATTTTTTTATTGTTTCTCTAGTAAATTTTGAAGGTGTAACATGAAATATTATATCACTTCCTTCAATAACTTTTTCTAAATCAGTTAAGCATTCTACTGTATCTGGTATTTTTGCTTTAGGTAAAAATACGCATTTTTTTTCATTATTTATTTTATCACACTCTTCTTCATTAAAAGACCATATCTTAACATTATGTCCTTTTTCAGCAAGATAAATAGCTATAGCTGATCCCCAGCTTCCGCTTCCTACAACAGCAATATTATTCATAAAAATTCTCCTTTTCATTTAATTTATCTTATATTATTTTTAACTTTTATTAAAACTTAATCTATTTTCGTTACCATCCATTAATCTCTTAATGTTTGCTCTATGATTATAACATACAAAAATAGCAAGTAACACCCCAAATATAAAATAATTTCCATCTACTAAATAACAATCATTAATAAATATTGTAAGTATTGGTGTAAGTATAGCTGCTGCTATTGAACCAAGTGATACAAATCTTGTTAAGGCAATTAAAACTAGTGCATACATCATAACAATTAATCCAAGTTTCCAATTAACCAAAAGTAGAACTCCTAAACTTGTAGCAACACCTTTTCCACCTTTGAATCCAAAAAATATTGGAAAAGTATGTCCAAATACAACTAAAAAAGCTGCTATTTGAACTAATATTTCTGTATGTTCAAAATTACACTTATTTCCTATAAACACAGCAAGTAGTACAGCACAGATACCTTTTAACACATCACATAATAATGTAATTAAAGCAACTTTTTTTCCAGCAGTTCTAAGTACATTAGTACTTCCTGCATTTTTACTTCCTTTATCTCTTACATCAAATCCTGCAAATTTTTTTGTGAATATTACAGAGAAACTTATACTTCCTATTAAATAAGATATTATTGCAACTGCTATGCATATTTTCATATCTTAATCCTCCTTTTCTCCTCTTTCTCTAATAATTAGTCTTACCGGTGTTCCTTCTAATCCAAAATTATTTCTTATACAATTTATAATATATCTTTGATAAGAAAAATGGAATAGTTCTTTATTATTAACAAAAATAACAAATGTTGGTGGTTTTGTTGTAGCTTGTGTTCCATAATATATTCTAAGTCTTCTACCTTTATCTGTTGGTGGCTGAACTACTGCTATCGCTTGATTTATTACTTCGTTTAAAACAGATGTTGATACTCTAAATGCATTTTGACTTGCTACATTATTTATCATCTCAAATAATTTATTTACTCTTTGTCCAGTTTTTGCTGATATAAATATTATAGGAGCATAACTTGCAAATCCTAGCTTATTTTCTAAGTCCTTTTTGAATTTTTCTAAAGTACCTGTCTCTTTTTCTACTTCATCCCATTTGTTAACAGCTATAATTAATCCTTTTCCTGCTTCATGAGCTTCTCCTATAACTTTAGTATCTTGTTCACTTAATCCTTCTAAAGCATCTATTAAAGCAATACATACATCAGATCTTTCTATTGCTAAATTAGTTCTCATTACACTATATTTTTCTATATTTTCAGTAACTTTGCTTTTTCTTCTAATTCCCGCTGTATCAATAAATACATACTTTCCAAATTCATTTTCAAATTCTGAATCTATCGCATCTCTTGTAGTTCCTGCAATATTACTTACTATTGCTCTATTTTCTCCAAGAATTCTATTTACTAAAGAAGATTTTCCAACATTAGGCTTTCCTATTATTGCAACTTTAATTATTTCTTCTTCATCTTTTTCCATCTTTTCTTTTGGAAATTTTTCGTATATAGCATCTAATACATCTCCTATACCTAATGCGTTAGTTGAAGATACTGGATATGGATTACCTATTCCAAGATTGTAGAATTCATATATATCTGCTGGTGGCTCACCAAAATTATCAACTTTATTACACACTAAAATTACTGGTTTACCAGATTTTTTTAGCATTAACGCTATTTCTTCATCTGCTGCAGTAACTCCTTGTTTTATATCTGTTAAAAACACGATAACATCTGCAATATTAATTGCAATATTAGCTTGTTCACGCATCTGAGAAATAATTATGTCTTCTGATTCTGGTTCAATACCAGCTGTATCTATTAATGTAAAGTCTACTCCTCTCCAATTTGCTTCAGCATAAACTCTGTCTCTTGTAACTCCAGGAGTATCTTCTACTATTGATATTCTTTGTCCTACTATATAATTAAAAAAAGTTGATTTACCTACATTTGGTCTTCCTACTATTGCAACTACTGGCTTTGACATTTTTTCACCTCTTTACTTTTTAGTAGCATTATTTTATATCAAAACTTGTTTTTTTTCAATATATTTTGCCTATTTATAAGCATTTTCATAGATTATTTATTTTTTGCTACTTATTATTTATTATTTATTTTTATCTTTACCTATTTTTTACTATCTTAATATTAAATAACATTGTTAAGATAATAAAAGCACCAATAATCGAAATAATCTTTGAAATATTGTCTAATATAGTTCCTGTATATTTTAAAGTTAATTTAGAATATAAATTTTCATCATTATTATTATCATCATTTTTTTCTTTATTTTCGATAGTATAGTTTATATTTTTATTAATATCTCTTTTACTAATTTCTACACACATAAAGCCATTATCAGATTCATATGTTTTTAATTTGTTTCCATCTACATATACAGAATATCCTAAATAATATATATATGGAAGCTCCAATATTGCACTTTCTGAATTTAATTTAATTTCTGCTTCTAAATTCTTTCCATCCTTATTTTCATTTATAACTTCTAAACTTCCCTCTAAAACATATATTTTATTTTCTCTTTCTGCTAAATATTTTATATTATCATATGCTTTTTTAGGTAAATATTCAAATTTGGCACTTCCTGCATTAGTTCCTAAAGTACTGTTTTCATGTACTATTCCGAATCTTTGGTTCTTCTACCTTTTCATCATTATAATCTATCCTATCTTTAAATATTCCTGTTAGTAGTACTGTGATTAATAAAACATATAAAACATCTATAATTTTTACATTCTTTATTGTAGAGCAAAAACTAACACTTGCAACTACACTTAAAAAATATGAAGAGAATTCAAGCATCCTCCAAGGGAATTGTATGAACAAAAATATTTTAGGAACATACTCCCAATTTATTAATTTAGTCGTAAGTAAAATCGAAATAATTCCAAAACCTAAAAATATAAGAACTATCTTTCTTTTTTCTCTATCCATTTTCCAAATAGAATATATTGTTAATAATACAAGAGCAATAGTAACAATACCAAGTTCATGAATTTGGAAATTATCTTTATTACTTATTAAATCTTTTAATTCTACTCTATGATAATTTACAGATTCACTGCTACTCATTTTATTTGGTTCATACACTTCATATTTTGTATTTATTGAATTTTCTAAAAGTGGTATCCAAAAATAAGATGTAACCATAAGAATTAATAATATAGATAATAATATTTTCTTTAACATTTTTATATCTTTTAATTTTCTAAAATTAAATATTAAGTATATAAATGCGAAAATTGCTGTAATTGTTGTTGATATTAAATGTGTAATAATTAATCCTGAACTTCCTAAAATAAGCATACATATTCCTGTATTGCTATTTTCTTTTTGCTCATATCCTTCTTTATTATTTAATAAATTCTTTCTATCTCTGTTTTTATTATCACTATCATTATTATTATTATTATTTAAAATACAATATAATCCAGAAAAAACAAGTGGAATAAATATAAATGAAGCAAATTCAGCTACAGCATATCTTATATACATATCATTTAAATGATATGGTGCGCACATGTAAATCACGCTTGCAATAATGCTTAGTTCATGTTTATTAAACATCTTATATGTGCTTATATACATACTTATTCCTGAAAGTATTAATAGAATATATAAAAATAATTTAAATGTATTTATTCCTGAGCCTACAAATATATTTATAATTCCTGGAATAATTGAAGTAAAATTACCATAAAAAATATCCCATGAATATCCAAATCCATTACACAAATTATTACTAATCTTTGTACTCTCGAAATTTTTTAAACATTCAGTTATTTCATTTATTCTAATAATATGTTGTATTCCATCATCTTTTAATACATTTAATTTATTATTTAATAATGGAATTGATATAATGCTCCCAACTACAAAAATTAAAAATATGTAAATTATATGTTTCCTGTTTGCTACAATAAAATTTTTCATTTTTCTCTCCTGTTTTTTCTTACAAAAAAATTATAGCATAAAACAAAAAAAAACACATCTAAATATGTGTTTCTTTTTACTTTAAAAATCCATTTAATTTAACCTAATTATTTTTTATCTGTTACAACTACTTCTTTTCCATTATAGTATCCACAGTTTGAACATACTCTATGTGGTAACATTGGTTCATGACAATGTGGGCATGTAGCTAAGTTTTTAGCTTCTATTTTCCATGTTGATCTTTTTAATCCTGTTCTTGCTTTTGACCATCTTCTTTTTGGTTGTGCCATTTTACTCCCTCCTTGCTTACTTTGTACATTTAATTTATATATCTTAAAATTTTAACTTAGTTATTTAAAGTTACTAAAATAGTATACTAGCTTTTTTATTTTTTGTCAATAGCAATATTTACTTTTTCTCCTTTGTCTCTTAACTCAACTATTTTAGCCATAAGTTCATTAGTAAGAATATCTACAACTTCTTTATCATGTGCATTTTTCTTATATCCTGAAAGATCTATAGGGTCTCCAAATGTATATTTTACTTTTGAAAATAATTTAAAATCACCGGCTACACCAAAAGGTACTATTTTTGCTCCTGTTCTAATTGCAATATTAACTGCACCATGTTTTGGTTTTTCACCTTTTGCTAAACCATTACGTGTTCCTTCTGGATAAATTCCTAAAATCTTTTTCTCTTTTAAAACTTTTAATGCTTTTCTTACAGCTTCTGTATCATTAATATCTCTGTTTACAGGAAAAACATTATAAAGTCCTCCTAAAAATTTAAGAAACTTATTCTTAAATAATTCTTGCTTTGCCATAAAGCATATTGTTTTTTTAGGGTACAAAGCCATAAGAAGTGGTGCATCTAATCCATGTACATGGTTACCACAAATAATAACACCTTCTCCTTCTGGTATTTTTTCTATTCCTTCAACTTCTGTTTTATATATAACTTTTGCAATTATAAAACAAATCCCTTTTATTACTTTTGTATAAAAATTTTTAAACATAATATTCCTCCAGTATTTATTCTAGTGAAAATTAATCTTTTTTACTATGTAATTTTATAATATTTTCTATTTCATTTGCAACTTCTTCAATAGTTTTTGATGTTGTATCCACAATTATTGCACCATCAGCTACTTTAAGTGCTCCAATCTCTTTATTTTTATCATTTTCGTCTCTTTTTTTAATATTATCAAGTACTTCTTCATAAGACATATCTACACCTTTTTCTAAGTTTTCTTTATATCTTCTTTTTGCTCTTTCTTCAACATCTGCATCTAAGTATATCTTAACTTCGGCATTTGGAAATACATAAGTTCCTATATCTCTTCCTTCCATAATTACATCTTTACCTTTTGCCATTTTTCTTTGTAATTCAGCCATATAAATTCTTACAGGTGTAATTCCTGAAACTTGTGATACTATTTTATTTACTTCTTTAGATCTAATTTCTTTTGTTACATCTTCACCATTTAAAAATACTTTTTCTTCTCCATTTTCTCTTTTAAATTCAATATCTATGTTTGGTAATAAATCAACTATTTTACTTTCGTCTTCTAAAGTATAATTATTTTTTAAAGTCATTAATGCTACACATCTATATGTTGCACCTGTATCTAAATTTATTAATCCAAGTCTATCTGCTAATATTTTTGTAACTGTTCCTTTCCCGCTTCCTGCAGGGCCATCTATTGCTACTATCATAAAACATCCTCCTAATTTTATTTATTATTTTTTTTCATCATATCATCTGGAATATATATATGTTTTGCCACTATTTCTACATTTGCAACATACATTGCAGTAAGATTTTCTATCTCTCTTCTAGCATCTTTTTTTAGTCTGTTTAGTGTTTCAACAATATTTGTACCAAAGTTTACTGATACTTCCATATATACTAGGACTCCACCAACATCTTTAGCAGTTTTATCTATCCTAATTCTCATGATTTTATGTACGCCTTTTACTTTTGTCGCTACATTTATTATTATATCTTTAAATACACTATCTGAAATGGTAAATTTTCCAAGATAACTAAATGTTGGTCTTATAATTGATTTTTCTGAGATATATGGAGCTTCATCTTTCCCTTTAGATTTAAATATTTGAAGTGGATCTAATAAATATCCAGAAAAATCTTTTTTTATTTCAAATGTTGGAACTGGAATTACGTGTTTTCCTTGAGTTATTCTTATCCTTCTTGCAGTTTCCATTTCTTCTTCTGTTGCAACTTCATTTATATATATTCTTTCTGATATTGGAGGAAGCCCAAGATTACTTGCAATCTTGTCAACCATTCCATCAGATGTTCCAAGTATTAAAATCTTATCTACCTTTTGTTTTTTTATAACTTTCTGCATTTCTTCTTTACGTTCTTCATTTATAAACAAAGCATTTTTTACAGTTTCAATCTTTGTTGGAGCTTTTTTAGCAGAAACACCTGCAATTACTTCATTTCCTTTAATCAAAAGTCCATCATCAATTATATAATTAATTCCTTTTTCTCCTGCAACCATTTGAGCTCTGTAGCTTTTACCAGTTCCAGAAGGCCCTATAAATCCATAAGTCTTAATTTGGAATAAAAACATTATATCCTCCTTATACTGTTACTACTGTACTTTCATCATCTTCATTATCGTTTTCATCTGAATCTTCTTGTCTATTTTCTTCATTACCTGAGTTACTATCATTTCCGCTATTTTCTTCATTATTAACACTGTTTGAATTATTGCTGTTATTAATACTTTCGTTAGTATTTAGATTATTTTCTGTAGGAACATTAGTATTATTATTTATTTGGTTTTCTTGATTTACATTATTATTATCATTATTTGCCTCTGGAGTTATATCTTCTCCATATAAATTTCCTGTTGTTAGATTATACTCTACTACATTATCTAATTTTTCTATATCTATATTTGTATCTTTTAAATCAAATTTTGTTTTAGATGAGCTTGTAAATAAATCTCTAGTTTCTGCCAAAATCGGTGATGTTATATATACATCAAATCTAGTTTTACTATAAGCTGTATATCGATATGTATCTTCTTTAAATATTAATTTGTTTTGTGCTCTATCTTCTGTAACTGTAATTCTCGATATAAAATATACATATTCATCTTTATTATCTTTACTATTTGCTTTTAAAATATCAATAGAATTATTAAGAGCTGCTCTATAATTTTCTAGTGCAGTGTTTACAGCTATAGAACTTCTATTTATTCCTTCTATATTTAAACTCATATCTATAATCAAGTTTTCATTTACCTTCATATAAACATCCATCTCTGAATATTCATCTCTATCTACTAAAATTGGTATATCACTTGCCATAGAATCAGATGAATATATTTGATTTTGTGAAACATATCTATTATATATTGCCACTTGCTCAACAAAATCTTCGATATTTAGTGTAATAATTCTATTATTTAATTTCACTACAATTTCTTTTTCACTAAAACAAAAATCTGGATTTTCATTAGTATTATAAGCATTTAAAATTTGATATACAATTTCATCTATATTTGAATAATCTACATTATTCATATCTGTTATATCATCATTTAAATAATCCCATGCAATAGAATTATAGATTCCATGTCTTAATATGTTTTTAATACTAGCATTATTTATAAAAAGATTATTAAATACTATTTGTTCTCCATTTTCTAGTCTAAAATTTAATCCTGTAAAATCTCTTGCTATATTTCCATCAACAAATTCTTTCACTATATCTATTCTAATAGAAAGTACATCTGAAAAATTGGCAATGGCACGAGCCTTTATTTCCAAATGCTTTACATTAGTATCATTAAGTACATCTCCAGAATAATAAGAAAATACTTTTTCTCTTATATTTTCATTTATATTAGTTCTTATATTTGAATCTGCTAAATTTGAAATTTCAGGATATGTTATTTTAACTTTTTCTGAATAACCACTTCCATCTACTGGATTTCCTTCTGTTACTATATTATCTTTTATGTTTAATGCATTTTTCTTATATGTATTTGAAAGTTCTGTTAAAGTTCCAGAAAAAGGCTCTTGATTAACATTTTCTGAATTTTCGCTATTTTCAGTTACTTTTGATGTATTTTCAAAAGTAACTGTAGAAAATTGAGATTTCCAATTCTTACTTGTATATAAAATTGCAAATATTGTAATTCCAATTAATATTATTGAAAATATCATTAAGAATATTACTGTTTTTTTACTAATTTGCAATATAACCAGCCTCCTTAATAATATTTTTTCCTTTTTCAGAAAGCATAGTTCCTACCCATTTTCTAACATTATTTCCTTGGGGATTTGAACTGTTTATTATAATATAATATGTTATTGTATATGGATAAGAATTATTAAGCATGTTCTCTTTTGTAGGAGATATACTATCTACAGACAAGAGTTTATCTGGATTATACACTCCTTCATTTTGATTATTATACATCAGTTTATAATAATTATAAAGGGTATATCCGATTCTGCCTTCTTCATTATAATATTCAGATGTTAAATTTCCTATTGCTATTTCATCACCTATTAAATTTTCTTTAACAGGATCTTTCATCTTCGTATTTTTCATAAGCTTACTTTCTACTAAAGATTGAATATATGATCCTTTTGATTTTTGATATGCTTTTATCTCTAAATCTTTTCCGCCTAAGCTTGACCAATTTTCAATTTCTCCAGAATAAATTTTTACTAAATCACTACTCATCAAATTATCCAAACTGTTAGATGCACTTGTCATAAATACTAAAGCGTCTTTAGTTAAAGTAAAACTTTCAAAAGTCTTTCCTGAAGATACTAGTTTTTCTCTTTGCTCATTTGTAAGTTCTGGTACAATCGCTATATCTATTTCATTATTTATCAGTTTATCTATAATCTCATTTTCTGAGCCACATTGTTCATCTTGAAAACTTCCAGTTAAATTTTCTCTTATTTTGTCTACTAAATTTTCCATAGAATATGTAGCCATAATTCTTGGGTATTCTTCATTTTTAAAAGTAATATTTGCATTTTGATTTTCTGTATATGGGCTGTTTTTTGAGATACCACTATAAAAAGCATAATAACAGCCACCACAAATCATAGAAACAAAAACTATTATAATTATTGGAATCATAACTTGCATACTTTTTTTCATTTACTTTCCCCCATTTTCTATGTATAAATTATATATTTTTTATAGTATTTTGTAAATGTTTTATTTTATAAAAAAAGATTAGTTTTTTCTTTAGCAAATTAAAGCAAACATAAAAAACTAATCTTCTTAATTTAAATTTTAATATTTTAATTTATATATTTTTATTTTTCTATATCTTTTTCTGTTTCTTTTACTATATAAATTGGTCTATTTTTAACTTCCATATATTCTTTTGCAAGATATTCTCCCATAATTCCTAAGCAAAATAGTTGAATACCACTTACAAATAAAATTATACATATTGTAGAAGGCCATCCTGAAACAGGATCTCCATATATTAATGTTTTAAATATTACAAATAATATCATAATAAAAGCTATAATACAAAATATAATTCCTATTACTGCACTCATTACAAGAGGTGTTGTTGTAAATGCAGTTATTCCCTCTATTGAATATTTAAATAATTTCCAAAAATTCCATTTTGTCTTTCCAGCTGCTCTTTCAATATTATCATAAGCAATCCACTTTGTTTTAAATCCAACCCAACTAAATATACCTTTAGAAAATCTATTATATTCTGTAACTTCTAATATACTATCTACCATTTTTCTAGACATTAATCTATAATCTCTTGCACCATTTACAATTTCTGTTGAAGTCATTTTATTTATTATTGAATAAAACATTCTTGAGAAAAATGATCTTAATATTGGCTCACCTTTTCTAGTTTTCCTTTTTGTCGCAACGCAATCAAATTCTTTAGTAAGAAGTGTTTCATACATTTCTTTTAAAAGATCTGGTGGATCTTGAAGATCAGCATCCATTATTGCTACATAATCTCCTGTAGCTTCTTTTAATCCTGCATACATTGCACTTTCTTTTCCAAAATTTCTTGAAAATGATATAAATCTTACTCTATTATCTTTTTTACTATATTCTTTCAATATTTCAAGTGTTTTATCTTTTGAGCCATCATCTACAAAAATATATTCAAAATCAGCATCTATTGTTTTACTTACTTCTGTTATTTTGTTATAAAAAATTTTTAAAACATCTTCTTCATTATAACATGGTACAATTATTGATATTTTATTCATAATACCCTCCTACTAATTTTTTGAAGCTTCATTTTCATTTATAAATTCATTAATTATTTCTTCTCCTTCTATTTTATATAAAACTGGAACTGCATTTGATATTCCAAGTTCAATATCTAAATTATTAACAAATTCATTTAATTTTTCTTTTTGCTTCTCATCTAGCATATCTAAATTTACTTCTTCATTACTCTTAATATAATACCACTTCTTAGAATCATAGTACATATCTTTTGTAATAATAGTCCCCTCATTCGTTCCTGCATATTCTTTGTTACTAAATATGCTCATTCCAAGTGAAATATCTCCATTATCTTTTATTCCAGCTAGGCTCAATATTGTTGGTTTAATATCAAGCTTGCTTACTGGTTTATCAATTATGCTATGACCAACATTAGGAATATGAATTCCTGCAAGTACATTTGTAAAATTCATTTTCTTTTGAACATCATTTAAAGTAATTCCACACTCTTTTTCTAGATATTCATATAATGTTGGTTCTTCTTCTCTTAATCCATAATGATCTCCAAATATGAATATTACTGAATTATCATATAGACCTGCTTTCTTAAGTTCATCTATAAACATACCAAATTGTACATCTGCATAATTAACTGATTCTAAATAGTTTCCTATAGGAGTTCCTTTATAATTTCCTACATCTATAGTTAAAATCTCTTCTTTTTTCTTCTCATCTAATCCATCTAAAGTAAATCCAGTATGAGAAGATGCAGATAAAATATTTGCAAAGAAAGGCTCTTCATATTTTTCTAATTTTTCAACAGTTTGTTTATACAATAATTCATCTGACAAATATCCCATTATAAGTTCGCTAGTATCATGAAAATCTTCTATAAAGTTTATTTCATCTATATTAAATCTTGTATATACCTTATCTCTATTCCAGAAAGATCCAACATTTCCATGAATATATGATGTATAATAATCATTTTCAGTCATTATAGAAAATAAATCATCATATTCTACATTATAATATTTTGAAAAAGATAAACCATTTTCTAGTGGATACATTGATGTCTGTACACTAAACTCTGAATCTGCTGTTGATGTATAACTTTGTGAATGCATATTAGTTAAATGAATATTCTCATCTAAGAATTTATTGAAGTTTGGTGTTATTTCTTTTCCATTTATTTTAGCTTTATATAAAAATTCTTGAATAGACTCTAATTGTAATACTATTATGTTTCTATCTTTAGCAATTCCTTCATATTTTGTTTCATAATTTTCATCATAATAATTCATTAGATCTTTATATGCTACATTAATTTCGTCTTTTGACTTATATTTTAAACCTGCCTTTACATTAAAGAAACTTCTTATATCATTTAAATGATATCCAAATATTGTACCTTCTGAAATTTGATACTGATTATTATATGGAGCATTATAAACGAATAAACATAGTGTAACTATATTTCCAATACACATATAAATAATCAATAAAGAAACTATAATATTTTTAAAGTTTCTATCTTTTGATCCTCTTTTAACATTTTTGTATGTTGTAATTTTTACTAATAAAATAAATAAAATAATGTCTACAAAATAGAATATTTGTCTTGGCTCTAATAAATATTTTACAGTATCTAAAATTTCTTTTATATATCTAATATTTCCAGCTTGATTTAATGAAATTGCCATTGATGAATATGAAAAATATAGTTCATCTGCAAAAAGCACAGTACTTATAATTATATCCCATATAAGTAGAGCTATGTATCTTATTTTATTATTATTAATAATAAGTAATGGTATTAAGAAAATTAGTATAAATGATGCATTATACCATATCTCATATTGAGGAATTGGAATTTTACTGTAAACTGTTTGATTGTAAAACATTATTAGTTTTAAAAGTGTAAAAATACCAAGTAATATAACCATTACATTTGAATTAATAAGTTTTGTTAAAAGTCCATCTGGTTGAATAATTAGTCTTTCTTCTTCAAATTTTCCTTTTTTCTTTAATTTTTCTTCTTTTTTGTTTTTCTTGTTTTCTTTTCTAATTTTTATTTTATCTAATAAAAAGTTAACTATTTTTCCAAAAGGAATATATGCTAAAAGAAGAGTAATTAACGCTCCTGTTAAAAATATTAGTATTATTGAATATGTTGAATTTATTAATGATGTATATCCTGTTTCAAGTAAAATATTATTTGCAATAGGTCCTAATATTAATACATTTTCATAATTAAATTTATGTTCTTTATTTAAAAACTTAATATTAGAGAATAAATCTATTATCAATGAAAATGCTATTGCAGAAGTTGCATAAAGCATAAGTTTTAATGTTGCTATTTCTACTGCATTTTCTGTTGTTTTTACAGAAGAAATCATGACGTTTTTAGTATCTATTGCTTGAAAAGCTATTGTAAGAAGCACAAGTGTTGCTATCTTTACCAAAACCATCATTTTTCCTTTAGGAATACTTTTAGTCTCTTTCTCATATTTCCATCCTAATACGAAAAATGGTAAATACATTATCAATTTACATATTAAATCTGAATTTATACTTCCATCTATTGTAAGACAAAGTGCGATTACTGTAGTAATAAATAATATATGATTTTCGTTTCCTAATTTATCTAATATTATTGTGTAAATTGGAATAGCAATAAATATCCAGTCTATATAATATGGTGTGAACATAAAATATCCTGGATTCTCACCTTTCATAATTGCTACTATAAGCATATTAATTATTTGAAGTATAAAATAAATTAAAAAACCTTTTTTAAAAAGATCTTTTTTATCATCTTCATTTTCTCTTATTAATATACCAAAAGTAATCATTATTATTGGAACAGTTACTACTGAAAGTACTTTTGTTATTTCCGAAAAATATGGTATTCCGTAAAAATTTCTCTGTTATTTCCATAATAATTAAAAGCATTATAGAAATAAACATTATATTATTCAAAAAATTTTTCTTCTCTTTTAACATTTTATTTCCTCTTATTATTTTTCTTTATATTAATTCCTCATAAATCTTTTAAAATTCATAAAAAGATTATAGCTTGTTTTCATAAAATAGTCAATTATCATATATGTTAATATTCCTTATTATTTTTATTATATCTATCTATAAATTTCTTAATTATATTTTTTAATTTTAATTATTAACTTTAATTTTTAATTATTAATTTTATTTTTTATATTTTTTAACTCATTTTTATTTTGAAATTTATTTATTCTTTATTTATTACTTTAATTATTGCGTTTTTACAATATTTTTCATATAATACATATAGTATAAATAGTAGAAAAATATAATTATATTTTTCTCTTTTATTTCAAGAAATGAGGTTATGCCTTATGAAACAATTTAAATTAGCAATCGCAGGTGCCACAGGAGTAGTTGGTAGAAAAGCTCTTGAGATATTAGAAAGTATGGAGCTTCCTATTTCTGAATATGCATTTTTTTCTTCAAAAAAATCTGCAGGCACAAAAATTATTTTTAAAGGAAAGGAATATACAGTAAGAGAATTAAAAGACGATTCTTTTGATGAAGGATTTGATTATGCTATCTTCTCTGCTGGTGGAGATACATCTAAACACTTTTCTCCAATTGCTGCTTCTAAAGGATGCATAGTAGTTGATAATAGTAGTGCATTTAGAATGGATGAAAATGTTCCTCTTGTTGTTCCAGAGGTAAATATAGAAGATGCCTATGAAAACAAAGGAATAATTGCAAATCCAAACTGTTCGACTATTCAAGCAGTTGTTCCACTAAAACCATTAGATGATAAATATAAGATAAAAAGAATAGTATATTCTACTTATCAAGCAGTATCTGGTGCTGGAAAAGATGGAATTTCAGATTTTGAAAACACAGCAAAAGGTCTACCTCCTACAAAATTCCCATATCCTATTTACAACAACTGTCTTCCACATATTGATGTATTTTTAGATAATGGTTATACAAAAGAAGAAATGAAGATGATAAATGAAACTAGAAAAATTCTTCATAGACCTGATTTAAAAATCACAGCTACAACTGTTAGAGTTCCAGTTTTAAATTCACATAGCGAATCTATTAATGTTGAATTCGAAAATGATTTTGATATTGAAGATATAAAAAATTTACTTAAAAACTATCCTGGAATTATTTTATATGATGATGTTAAAAATAACATATATCCTCTTGCTACTATCGCAAATGGTCATGATGAAGTTTATGTTGGAAGAATCAGAAGAGATGAAAGCGTAAAATATGGTATAAATATGTGGGTTGTAGCAGATAATATCAGAAAAGGTGCAGCTTCAAATGCTATCCAAATAGTTGAAGCTTTAATAAATAAACGTTTAGAAGAAAAATAGAATAAGATAAATTAAAAATAATTATCGAAAAAACTAAATAAAAATGTAAATACACTTGCATTTTATAAAATACTTGTGTATAATTTAAAAGCAGTGAGAAATTCACTGCTATTTATATAGGGGTATAGTGTCAATGGTAGCACATCGGTCTCCAAAACCGCTCGTGAGGGTTCGAATCCTTCTGCCCCTGCCAAACGACTATACTATTATAGTCGTTTTATTTTTTTATATTTTACTATATATTTTTCTTTTTTATTTTACTAAAAAGGTTTTATATGTTACAATTTATAATATTTATGATATTTATAATTATTAAAAGGATTTAACTTATTATGAGAAATTTTATTTTTGATGTTGATAGAACTTTAGTAGATAGTTATTCTATTGAAAAAGAAAGTTTAAAAAAAGCCTTATTTAAAGTTACTAAAAAATCCTATGATGAAAATATAATGGATAAATTATCTATTCTTTCAACAAAGGAATTTTTCAGACTTATAAATATTGATATTAATTCTGATACAATGAAAGATATTAACTTCTATTGGGATAAATATTTAAACGAGTCTACAATTAATCTTTTTTTAGGAATAGAAAAAGAACTTAAGAACTTAAAAAATAATAAATGTTTTCTAGGAATAGTAACTTCTAGAACTTATGATGAACTTTGTGAATTATCTGAATTTACTAAAATAAAAAATTTATTTGATGTTATTATTACATCTGATATTGTTAGTAATCCAAAACCAGATCCAGAATCTTTATTAAAAATAATTAATGATTTCTCTTTAGAAAAAAATGAAACTGTTTATATTGGTGATAGTAATCTAGATAGTATTGCTTCTAAAAGAGCTAATATAAAATTTGCTTATGCAAGTTATGAAAATAAAAATTCTACTGAAGAATATGATTATATTCTAAATAATGTAAGTGATATTTCTTCTTTATTAGATAAATAATATTTTATTTGGACTATACAGAAAGGAATTTTAATGTATAGTTCTTTTTTTCGCTTTTTTATAATTATTTTAGTCATTATAACTTTTTTAAATATCATATTCCAAGCTTCTTTTGCTGGACTTTTATTAAATGATTCTGCAAATTTAAGTGAACTTGAAATTTTAGATACATCTGGAGCAGAATTTTTTTGGCCACTTCCTAACAATCATCAAATAACTTCTTATTTTGGAAAAAGGAATGCACCTACAAAAGGAGCTTCAAGTTACCACTCTGGAATAGATATTGCAGCTTCTGAAGGAACAAAACTTTATTCTTGTATATCAGGATATGTAACTTTTTTAGAATTTAGTGGTGCAGGGCGGATATACTATTACAGTAGAATCTGATAGTAGTACTTACTCAGTTTCATTTTGTCACATCTCCCCAAATTTTAAAGTATCTATAGGTGATTATGTTGTAAAAGGAATGAATATTGCAGACGTTGGACCTAAAAATGTATATAACGTAAAAAATAATCCTTATAAAGATTCAAATGGTAATCCTACTAATGGTGCTACTACAGGATGCCATCTTCATCTTACTATAAAAAAAGATGGAATACGAATTAATCCATTATCTTTATTTAAAATATAAAAAGGAAAATAGATAATCTATCTTCCTTTTTACATTACTTATATTCTTTTATTTTTATTTCATTTTCACTTTTATTTAAATAATTTTAGTATTATTCTATTACAAATTCGTTTGATTCAACATTAATATCACTTGCTGGTGTTTTTATATTTTTCCATACTCTATATGTTCCACTTTCTAATGTTCCATATGTCTCTGTCCAATCAATTACTTGTTTTATTTGTTTATTTTCATCTACTTTGTAAGTAACTACTTCTGATACATCTTCTTTGATAGGATTTACTTTTTCCCATGATTCATTTACTTTTTTCTCTAAATAATAATTATTATCCCATGGATATTGTAAATCGCTAGTATCTGTAATTATTAACTCAAGTCCTGTTTTTGTAACAGAATTTTCTACTACTTCTAGTTTTACATTTTCTAATTTTCTATTATAAGCTTCGTCTATTTCTTCACTTCTTTTAGACATATCAGCTAATTGAGTAGATGCTTTTACATATGAATCTTCCATTTCTTGATATGATGTTTCCATTTCTTGAAGTTTTGCTTTTTCATCATTTAAGTTTTTGTTTGTATCATACCACATCTTTGCAAATACTACATTTCCTGCTATTAAAGCTATTATAAATAATACTAAAATAATTTTTCCGAATGTTTTCATTGTAATTTCTCCTTCCATATATTTGAAATAATTATATATATATATAATTTAAGTCAACTACGTATTTAAAAATAATTTATCCATACATAAAAATAAAAGTAGTATATTTTTACTACTTTTATTATATATTATTATTCATTTTCTTCATCGTCAGACCAATCTATATCTATTAATCTTCCACATTCTGGACAAGGAATTTCTTCTATATTTTCATCATATTCTGTTTGAAATTCAAACCCACAATATGGACAAGTTACAAATATATCATAATCTTCCATTTCTAATAATTTTTCAAAATATTTAATTCTTTTTTCTAAATCATCAATTCTTCTTTCAGAATCATTTTGAAGCTTTTCTAAATAATCGATCTTTTCATCATATTTATTAAAAATGTTGTCATAATTTTCTATCACATCTTTAACAATATTATCTATTTGTTCTTTTGCATTATTAAGTTCAGCTTCATCTTTAATATTCTTTTCTAAAGTTTCAATAATCTTTCTATAAGTCTCATCTAATTTTGACACTTCTTCTTGCTTTCTCCTTTTAAATTAGATTCTTTCCATGTATTCACCAGTTCTTGTATCTATTCTAATAACATCACCAATATTTATAAATAGTGGTACTGATATTTCATAACCATTTTCAAGTGTAGCTGGTTTTCCAGAAGTAGTTGTAGTATTTCCACTAAATCCTGGTTCTGTATATGTAACTTCAAGTTCTACAAACATAGGTGGCTCTACTGCAAATACATTTCCTTTAAAAGATAATATTTTGACATTCATATTTTCTTTCATGAATTTTAGAGCATCACCAATTTGTTCTTTATTTAATGGTATTTGTTCATATGTTTCATTATCCATGAAATAATATAAACCTTCATCATTATATAAGTATTGCATATCTCTTTTTTCTATTTCTGCACCTTGTAATTTTTCTGATGGGTTAAATGTTTTTTCAATAACTGCTCCAGTAATAACATTTTTTAATTTTGTTCTAACAAAAGCTGCTCCTTTTCCTGGTTTAACATGTTGAAATTCAACTACTCTAAATACTGAATTATCCATTTCGAATGTTGTTCCATTTCTTAAATCTCCTGCCATATATACGTCTGCCATAAAAACCTCCTATTAATTTATATATTTATTTTTTTATTTAACAAAATCATTCGTTTAATTATAATACTACATTTTTCTTATAAAATCAAGTATTTGACGAGTTTTTACTTATTACTTTATTTCTTACCTTCCTTATTTTCATCAATTACTTCTATTTTAGGTTCATTTATATTTTCTGAAGATGTAACTACTACTTTATCTTCTTTTCTACCTTTAACATAAAGATATAAATTTACTGCTAGAGCTAGAATAACTACTATTGCATCTATTGTAAAGAAACTAATAAATAATACGTCAAAAAGTGCAATTAATGCATGAACAATTGCATATATTATAAATAATATTTTACTCGTTACTAATTTCCATTTTTCAGGATCCGTGCTTGTTTCCAAAGCTTTACATATCTGCATAAATATTATCGCACCAGTAAAAATTATTATTGTTACAAAACCTATCCCTACAATAACAACCCATAATGCTGCTGTTGCAAAAAATCCTGCTCCCATTGCAAGTCCATTGAAGAGTATTGCATACCCTTCTACATCTCCAATCTCTCCATCCTCATCACTTTCTCTAATTGATTCAATATTATTTCCTAGTTCATCTGTTGCATCTATTATTACATCTAATGAATTTACTCTAATAATAGTACATATTATTGTAGCAACTATACATACGATTAATACTTTAGTTATTGTAGAATATGCTTTTTCCATAATTTCTCCCCTATCATACTTATTTTTATATATTAAATTATTAATTTTAAATAATTTTATAAACTTTTTATTATTGTATAATCTTTACTAGATTTAGTTAAAGTAACAGATCCACCTTTTGTAACTTGGACTGTATCTTCAATTCTAACTCCAAACCTTCCTGGAACATATATTCCGAGGTTCTATTGCTACTACCATATTTGCTTTTAACATATTATCATAATTTGTTGTAAATATAGGTTGTTCATGTATATCAAGTCCAACTCCATGACCTGGAGCATGCATTGCAACATGTCCATGAAGTTTTAAATCATCATTTATATTTCTTGTTAGTACTTTAATGTTTGCTCCTTCTTTAATATCATTTAATGTCATTTCATTATTTTTTAAAACTAAATCATATACCTCTTTATATTCATCTTCTACATAATTTA
>CALWZY010000002.1 GCA_944386155.1 uncultured Clostridia bacterium
TCATGGTCTTTTCCTACAGTTTCAGAATACATCCAGCATCTTTCGCATTTTTCTCCTTCTGCCATTTCTACTTTTATTCCGATTTCAGTATCTTCTTCTCTTAAACTATTTTCAACTTCAAGTCCAGAAACTATAAACACTTGTTGTAATAATTCTTTATTATCATTTAATTCTTTATATTTATCCTCAGGAGCATATAAAGTAATTTTTGCATTTAATGAATGTCCTATTATTTTTTCCATTCTTGCTTCTTCTAATTTCTTAGAAACTTCTTCTTTTAAGTCTATTATTTTACTCCATTTTTCAGCTATTTCGTTATTATCCCATTTTTCATTAACTTCTGGATATTTTGTAAGCATTACACTTTCAAATTCTTCATTTTTTCTATGATTCATTGATTTCCATATTTCTTCTGCTGTATAACATGTCATTGGAGCTAATATTTTAACTAAAGCTAAAAGTATTTCATACATTACAGTTTGAGCAGCTCTTCTTTCTATAGAATCTGCTTTTGAAGTATATAATCTATCTTTTATTATATCTAGATATAAATTACTCATATCAGTAACGCAGAATTGATTTATTGCTTGATATGCAGCATGGAAATCATATTCATCATAAGCTTTTGTACACTCTCTTATAAGCTTATTTAATCTTGTTAATGCCCATTTATCTATTTCTTGTAAATCTTCATATTCAACAGGTAAGTTTACTTGAAAATCATAAGTATTTCCTAATATATATCTTGCTGTATTTCTTATTTTTCTGTAAACTTCTGTAACTTGTTTTAATATTGTTTTAGATACACTTATATCTGATTTATAATCTGATGATAATACCCATAATCTTAAAACATCAGCACCATATTCTTTTATTATGTCTTGTGGAGATATTACATTTCCTATAGACTTAGACATTTTTCTTCCTTGCTCATCTACAGTATATCCATGTGTTAAAACTTCTTTATAAGGAGCTTTTCCTCTAGTAGCTACTGAAGTAAGTAATGAAGATTGGAACCAACCTCTATATTGATCACTACCTTCTAGATATAAATTAGCTTCAGGAAGTCCTCTTTCTTCTAATACTGATTGATGAGTAGATCCAGAATCAAACCAAACGTCCATTATATCTGTTTCTTTCTTAAATTCTGTACATCCACAAGAACATACTGCTCCTTCTGGCATTAATTCTTTCTCAGACATATCGAACCAAGCATTTGATCCTTTTTCTCTAAATATATTTTCAATTTTCTTTAGACTTTCTTCTGTTACATATTCTTTTTCACATTCTTTACAGTAGAATATTGGTATTGGAACACCCCATGTACGTTGTCTTGAGATACACCAATCATTTCTTTCTTCTACCATCTTAGTAATTCTCTCTTCACCCCAAGAAGGTATCCATTTTACTGTTTTTATAGCATCTAAAGTTTCTTTTCTAAATCCATCTACTGATGCAAACCATTGACTTGTAGCTCTGAATATTACTGGGTGTTTACATCTCCAGCAATGTGGATATGAGTGATTTACTACTTCTTTTGCTAGTAATAAATTATGTTCATCTAACCATTTTATTATTTCTTTATCAGATTTTGCATAATACATTCCATCAAAAGGACCTGCTCCTTCTCCTCTTTGAACACCTTTGCTATCTACTAAAACTAATATATCACTATGTTCTTTAAGTCCTAATAAATAGTCTTCTTTACCATAACTTGGTGCACAGTGTACACAACCTGTACCTGTTCCAAGTTCTACATCTACAGTATCTTCACTTCCTGTTACAACTTTTGATTCTCTATCTAAGAATGGATGCCTGCATACAACTCCTCTTAAATCTTCACCTTTTATTGTATCTATTATTTCATAATCTGTTATTTCTGCTTTTTCCATTACTGTAGAAACTAAGTCTTTCGCAAATACTAATTTTTCATTTCCAGTTTTAACTACTGCATAATCAAAATCAGCTCCAACTGCTATCATAGTGTTTCCAGGCAATGTCCAAGGTGTTGTTGTCCATATTACAACATATGCATTTTCTATATCAAATAATCCTTTTGAATCTAAAACTGGGAACTTAACATATGCTGTATTTGAATTTACATCTTTATATTCTATTTCTGCTTCTGCTAATGCAGTTTCGCAATCAGTACACCAATATACTGGTTTTAATCCTTTATAAATATAACCTTTTTTATACATAGTTCCAAATACATTTATTTGTCTTGCTTCCATTTCAGGTTGATATGTTATATATGGATGTTTCCAATCTCCAAGAACTCCAAGTCTTTTAAATCCTTCTGTTTGTTTATCTTTATATTCCATAGTAAATTTTTTACATGTATCTCTAAATTCATTTACTGGGATTTCATCTCTATTTAATCCTAAAGCTTGTATTGCCTTTTTCTCTGTTGGCATACCATGTGTATCATATCCTGGGATATATGGTGTATAAAATCCTTTTAGATTTTTATATCTTACTATCGTATCTTTTAATACTTTATTTAACGCATGTCCTATGTGTATTTCACCATTTGCATATGGTGGTCCATCATGTAATACAAATGGAGTATTTCCTTCATTTTTCTTTAACATTTTTTCATACAAATCATTTTCAAATACTTCATTTAATATTTTTGGCTCTTTTTCTGGTAAGCTTGCTCTCATTTGAAAATCTGTTTTTGGTAAATTCAATGTTTTACCATAGTCTACTTTTTCTTCTGACATATTTTTCCCTCCTAAATTTTATTATATGTATATTATTTTATTTTTGTTTGCTTCAATATATTTAATTAAATCTTGAGACTTAATTAATACTGTTTTTGTATTTACTCCAGGATGTACTCCTAAAACATCTTCTTTTAATAAATCTTTATCAAAAATAACTTCTACATCAGCATCTTTGTCAAATAATATGGCAAGTGGTGTTACTGCACCTTTTTCAACATTTAAATACTTTTTTAATCTTTCTTCTGATGCAAAACTTAATCTTGTTGATTCAATTTTATCAGGAAGTTCTGATAAATTTGCTGTTTTATCTTCTCTTAAAACATATAAGAAATGTCTTTTTCCTTTTTGATCTCTTAAAAATAAATTCTTACAAATACATGCTCCGTTAAAAAAATCTTTTCCAAGTCTGTCCATTTCTTCAATTGTATATACCGGAATATGATTTTTAATCTCATATTTAATATTTAATTCTTTTAGTTTAGCTAGTATCTCTTCCATTTTCTCACTTCCTAACAAAAAAATTTATATTTTAAAAATCATATAGATAGATAAAAAACAAAAAGAGCTATTCATCTATAGGACGAATAGCTCGTGGTACCACCTAAATTAATAATATTAATCTTATGCTATAAATAAATACATATAATATAATATATTTTGAAATAAATTCATTATATTAAGATCAAATATTATTCACTCTAAATCCTGTAACATAGAATCACTCGTCTTTAATTACTAAAAAATATTCTATATTTTCTTTTCACTAAAGCAATTCAAAGGTGATAATAAATACTATACTTATTCTACTGGATTTTCAGCTACCTCCAGCTCTCTTATTAGACTTTTTAGTATTTATCTTGTCCTTATCAAAATCTTTTACAAATATATTTGGTATTTTATCATGTTTTTATTTTATATTCAAGTAATAAGGCTTATTTTTTTGATTTTTTTGCAAAAAAATGTTATAATTACTATAGTTCCAGCAATACCGCTGAACAATAAACGCAGAAAGGACGATCGAAATGGCTAAGAAAAAAGTTTTTCGGGTAATAGGAGTGTTTAAGGCAGAGGAAACGATGCCTGTGATGCTTAAGGTGGCAGATCATGCCCCGAGCAAAGACACGATTCGTCTCATGATGGGGCTTCGCATTCAGGATCGGAAGAAGAAGATTCCGTACGAAGAGTGCGCGCTCCGCAGGATTCAGATCGACTTCCGGAACGAGGAGGCGGCTCGCGAGTGCCGAGAGGCACTGAAACCCTTCCTCGTCAAGGACAGTAGCGATTTCTAAGGGCTAACCCCCGAAAGACATCGTCCCCTCGCACTGGCTCATGCCGGTGCGAGGCTTCTTTTTTTTACTTAATTTACTTATTTTATTTACATTATTTAAATATATAATTAATTATTTTGTTCTGTTATAAGTACATTTAAAATAAGATAAATAAAATAAAAAAATAAAATAAATAAAATAGATAAATAAAATAGATAAATAAATTAATTAATTAATAAAAGAAAAAAGACATAGCTTGCTATGTCTTTTTATATGAATTCATATAATTTTTATATAATTCTTCTTATTTTTTATTTACTAAATCTTTTAATGCTTTACCAGCTTTGAATACTGGAGCTTTTGATGCAGGTATTTTAATTTCTTCTTTAGTTTGTGGATTTCTTCCTTTTCTAGCTGCTCTTTTTCTAACTTCAAAAGAACCAAATCCAACTAATTGAACTTTGTCTCCTTTTGCTAATGCTTCTGTAACAACATCTACGAAAGAATTGATTGTTGCTTCAGCATTTTTCTTTGTTTCTCCTGTTTGTGCAGCTACTGCTGCGATTAATTCAGCTTTGTTCATCTTCTTACCTCCTAATAGATTCTAGTTATATTTTTATGTAGAATTCACATCTACAATAAGATTATTCGCCAAAGTTAGCTAAAATCCTTCTTTTTTTTTATTTTTTTCAAGTTTTTCAGTATTTCTACATATTTTACTTCTTAAACTCCTTTAAACTCAAGGCTTTCAGCTTATGCATAAATTTTTAATTTTACTAATAAATTATATATTTTTTCTCCTTTTGGAAGCATTAATATATCTGTTTTTGAAAAGATTTTTAATAAAATAACTGAAATTGCATAAACAATTATCGCAACTATTATAGCAATTATTGTTGCAAGTCTTATGCTAGATGCTATATTTATAACTAATAAATAAGATATATATGAGAATATCATCATTATTATAGTAGCTAAAACTGGTCTTATCATTAATCTATGCAATTTAAACTGTAATTTTACTGTTTTTCTTAATGTATAATAAACTATTGAAAAAGATACTATGTGACATAGTACAGATCCGATTGCTGCACCATTTGCGTATATTCCATCTATTGGTATTAATATTAAATTAGCAATAAGTTTTACTATTACACCACATCCTAATGCAATAGCTGGAACTTTAACTTTTCCAAGTCCTTGTAATGCTCCATTAATAGTTTGAGCTAAAGCTGTAAAAAATATTGTTAATGCAGAAATTGCAAGAAGCATAGCACCAGCACTTTCTGCCGGGAATAATAAATTAAGTATCCCATCTGCATACACAAGCATACCTATTGTACAAGGAAGTCCTATTAATAGTGTAACTAATAAAGAAAAAGATATTCTATTATTTATAGTTTCTTTATCATTTTTTACTCTTGCTGCAGATATAGCTGGAACTAAAGCTGTAGCAAAAGCAATATTAAATGCAAGTGGCATTGATGTTAATATATCCACTTTTCCACTTAATATACCATATAATTCATTTGCTTTTTCACCAATTTTTGGCTTAAGTAATCTTACTACTGTAAAAGAATCAATATTTTTATTAATTGAAGACAAAATTGAACTTATAGAAATTGGTATTGAAACACCTAATATTTTCTTTACTATCGTTTTAACAGATCCTTTTTCTGTCAACACTCCGACTTCATTTTCAACATTAATTTCCTTTCTTGCGATTTTATAAAATCTAAATAAATATATAAAACTTAATATTGTTGCTAAACTTGTAGCAATAGTTGCAAATGTTGCCATAACGACTGTATTTTGATTAGTCATAAATACTGCTAGTTCTACTAAAACAACTGTTAAAATCGTTTTAAATACTTGTTCGAAAGTTTGTGATTTTGAAGTAGCTTCCATTTCTTGTCTTCCATTAAAATATCCCCTCATAACAGAAGAAATTGATACAAAAAATATTGCTGGTGATAATGTTTTAATTGTAAATTCTGCTTCTGGAACATATAAAAAATTATTTGCAATAATATTAGCTCCAAAAAATAAAAATAATGTACCAATAAATCCTATTACAGCAAATGTTGCAAAAGCTATTCTAAATATTCTTTGAGCTCCTTTATTATCTCCAAGTGCAAGTCTTTCTGAAATAAGTTTTGCTATTGCATTTGGAACTCCTATTGAAGATATTGCAAGAAGAAGTGCATATATATGATAACCATTCATATATATTGAATTTCCTTTATCTCCAAATCCTTCTCTATTTGTTAAATATAATGTTTGTATAAGTCCAAATATCTTTATTAATACTTGTGAAAACATAAGAGCAAGTATACCTTGAATAAAGGTTTCTTTCTTCACTTTTTTCTTTTCTTTGGTCAAAGTCATATTATTCCTCTTTCCTATCATTTTTCTTTTAATTTAAATATTTTAAAATAATTTAACCTTTTATTTTTATTTCTCAATACTAATATAGTTTAATATATTTTTTTCTAAATTACAATCTTTATTGCCCTATTTATGATTTTAATGTTATTTTCTTTTAAATTTTAATTAATTTTATTTCTTTAAGATCTAATATATTCCTTAATTAATACATTTTGTCCTAAATAATAAAATATCTTTTTATATGCCACTTAAATACTTCTTATTTAATATATTATTTTACAAAAAAGTATTGTATTTTTGCCTTTTTTGTAGGATAATATATATGTATATTTTTATATAAAGGTGGAGAAAAATGATTACTTGGATAACTAGTTTCTTTTGGAAATATGTTGATAAATTTTTAAAAATAATAAAAACTGATAGAAATACTTTTTTTACATATGTACTGACGCTCATTTCTTTTTATTTATGTATAGATAGAATTGTTGAAGTATTATTTATGTGCTTTACAGGTATTTCAGTAGACTATTGGGGTCCTTTTACTTATACATTTGCATTAGCTTGTCCTGTATTTGCATTTCTATTTTCAGGAGGCTCTAAATTTGCATCTGATGATGGTAAAAAATTCTCATTGTTTTCAATGTATTGTATAGCACTTTATATAATTGGTATTTCAATGTTAGTTCAGTGGCTTAACAAATTATGTTGGATATTATTATTCTCTGTTCCAAATTACAACGGAATAGTAATGAATTTTATGGATTTGATAAGACCAGCATTTACAGCTCTTGCATGTTATGTTCCACTTATGACATTTTATCCATTCTTCAAAAAGATGTATACAAGCTTTGCTGATACAAAAGATATCAGAGATTCTATTGCAGATTATAATGGTATAGATTTATCTGACACAAAAGAAGGATGGGGACCATATACATGCGAAATGTTCATATGTAAAGATGGTGAGACTGGTAAAACTATAAAAATACCTGAATGTAGAAGGTTTGAGTCAACACTTATTGTTGGTACTTCAGGTTCCGGAAAAACTACAATGGCATTTGAACCAATGATTGCAAGAGATATTGAAAGAAAATATTTCTTAAGAGAAAGTTCAAAAGAACTTGGATTTACAGCATTAAGGACAGGGCTTGCAACTGTTGCAAAACCATATACTAATGATTATATGAACACAAATTTTTCATTAAATATGCTTACTGTTTCTCCTGGAAAAGAAAAACTTTTTAATGCATATTTGAAAAATCTTGTATACTTTTCTTCTGGAACAAAAACTATATACAAAAATTTAGGTATAACATATGTTGCACCAGATTTTGAATCTGTTTCACACATTATGGAAGTATTAGATAATTATGGTATGAGATACAATTTAGTAGATCCAGCAGATGAAAATTCAGTTGGTCTTAACCCATTTGTATTCACTGATCCTGTAAAAACTGCTTTAGCAATTTCAGCTGTATTAAAAAGAATGTATGAAACAAATAATGTAACACCAGAAGAAGCATTTATGCAAAATATAACTGCTCAAGCTATTGAGAACTTATCATTATTATTAAAAGAAATATATCCTGCATTAAATGAAGGAGCTCTTCCAAATTTAGAAGATTTACTTAGAATGTTAAATAACTTTGATTTAGTTGAAGGTTTCTGTGAAGAATTAAAGAAAACTCCAGAACTAGCAGAAAAATATGCTATACTTTTAACATACTTTAAAAATAACTTTTATAAAGATTCTCGTGGTAGACAAGATACTGAAAAAGCTCTTCAAGCAGCAAGTTCACAACTTGAAAATTTATTAAGATTTCCTGGTGTAAGAAATATCTTATGTAATAGAACAAATAATATAAATTTTGATAAAGCTTTAGAAAATGGTGAAATTACTCTTATATGTACAAGACGTGGTGACTTAGGATCTGCTGTAAATAAAGCATTTGGTTTATTTACATTATTACTAATGCAACATTCAGTAATATCAAGACCTGGTAATGAAAAAACTAGAATTCCACATTTCTTATATATAGATGAATTTCCTCCATTTGTATGTAAAGCAACTGAAGATTTCTTTACTCTATTTAGAAAATATAGAGTTGGATTAATTATATCTGCTCAGAACTTATCACAATTTGGTACAGAAAATGGTGAAAATTATAGACAAACTATTTTAGCTAACTGTACTACAAAAATTGTTTTCGGTAATAATACACCTGAAGATAATAAATGGTGGGAAGAAGAATTTGGAGATAAAAGAGAGTGGCAATTTAGTAATACTTATAATACAGATACAATGGAATATGATGCAAAATATGGTAGCATCAAATGGGCTTGGACAAAAAACTTCAAAGCTGGAAAAGTTCAGTCACAAAAGTTTAAAGCTATTATTTATAAAACAAGAGATATTAAAGGAAAAATGCTTGTTGGTAAAGGAAAATTAGATTTTCTAGAATCAAAATATAAAGAAAAACATCCAACAAAAGTTTATAACTTTATAAAATATACATCTAACGCTATTCAAGGAGACCAAATAGAAGAACAAAAAGATTCAGTTACATTTAGCGGAAAATTAAAATCTTTCTTAAATCCAAAATTTATCCCTGGTGAATTTGATGAAAATGATCCTATTCAATATAATACAACAGATATGAAATACTTCTTTGAAAATGATGATGCAATAAGCTTTAATTTATCAAATGATAATAATCAAAATAGCGAAGATGAAAATAACAATAATGTTTAGTTAAAAATAATAAAAAGAAACTTTCATTTAAATTATGAAAGTTTCTTTTTTTGTTATAAATAAAACTTTTATCTATATAATTTAATCTACATTTACTACTACATTTTCTTCTTTACTCTCTACTTCATTATTGTTAGAGATATTTTCTTCTGTTTCATCAGTTTCATCTACTACGTTAGTTTCTTTTGTTTCTTCTTTCTCTTCTTCAACTAATTCATTATTTTTCGTAATAATGTTTTGAGTCATTTGATCAATTTTTTCATCATTTCTTTTATTAGTTATAATTATCATAATATCTGCAATTAATATCAAAATTAACACAACTGATATTACAATAATACCTAAATTTATACTAATCTTTTTAGTATTCTTATCTTCCATATTATCTCCTCTACATATATAAAAATATTTTATCCAAGTATTTTAACATCTATATTATTCATTTTGTATTTTCCTGTTTTATCATCTGTTCCGAACTCTACAAGTGATTTATTAAGTTTAGTACTATTTTGACTTAAATCTGTTGTAAAATATATTTTAATATTCTTTAATTCTATATTATGTGTTACTATTTCTTTAAATATTTCTATCATATGTTTTTCATCTTCTGCAACTAATATTAGTTGAGGTGGTCTTTCATATCCAGAATCAAATTGAACGAAATTTCCATAGAAATCTTCATATAGTTTCATTCTATCTACGAATCTACTTTCCCAATCTTCTTCTCTTCTTACTACATCAAATACAAAATCCATACTTGCATTATTTTTTGAAATCTTTACTCCACCATTAGCCTTAAAAGTTTTTCCAGCTTGTTTAGCAGTAATTGCTGGTTTTACAGTATAACTGTCAAAAGCTTCAACTTTTCTCATATAAGCTATAATTACTTGATTTCCAGCTAATCTCTTTTTAATCATAACTACTGGTTTTGTATTATCTGTTGGTTGCCATTTACATTCAATATTTCTCGAATTTAATAAATATTTTCCCATCTTTTCTAAACAATAAACTCTATATATACATTTTCCATCTTCTGTTGAGAAATAATATCTTGTTAATATCTTTGTTTTAATTAATTGCTCTAATTTATTATTTAATTTATCCTGAGACTTAATATCAACATTTCTGTGAACTAATATTTGATATATCTGTCTTGAAGTCATAAATTCAAATTCATTAACAAGCTCTAATATCTTAAAATGAATTTCAGAAATATGTCCTAAGTTAATCCTATGGATAATTTGATTAATTGAAACATATCCGTCTTTTCCGTCAAAAGTTTTAATTTCTCCTTCCTTCATTGCAAATGGTGACACTTGCGTTTTGATTTTCTCATCTTCTACCATTTTAATTCCCTCCTATTTAAATTATTATTTAGGTTTAAATAATTAACAATTTGATTTTCTTTTTGTCTTTAACAATTTTCTTGATAAAAACATCTACAGTTTGACCATACTCATAACCATCTTTATATTCTGCAAGTCCTACTAAGTTAGGTCTTAACTCTATAAAGATACCATTTCCTTTCTTTTCTGTTTCTCTGACAATACCTTTTACTTTAGAACCTTCTTCATAGTTTTCCACATTTTCTTCCCAAGTTCCTAGTAATTCTTTATGTGTAAGTTCAATCCTGTTCAAATCTTTGTCTACTGATTTTATCATAACATTAATCTTTTGTCCAACTGAAAATCTTTCTGCAGGACTTTTTATTCTTGATACTGAAATATCTTCTATATGAAGAAGTCCTATAACTCCTTTATCTACCTCAACAAAAGCTCCAAATGGTTTTATACTTTTAACAGTCCCTGTTAAAACTTCTCCTTGTTTTGCGCCATGCTGAATCCAATCTATTCCTTCTTCAGAAATATATTTTTTTGGAAACTTATTATTCATTTTTTTCTCTCCTTATCTTTTGTAAATCTTTTGTATTTTCATACCTAATTTATTTTATCACTATTTAATTAAAGATTCTACCTCTTTTTCAGTTAAATATCTCCAATTTCCTATTTTTAAATTTTTCAAATCTATATTACCTATTTTAGATCTATGAAGTGCTAAAACGTGTTTTCCTATTTTTTCACACATTTTTCTAACTTGCCTATTTCTTCCCTCATGTATTATAATTTCAAGTCTTGTTTTATTATTTTCTATATCTTCTTTTATTCTTTTTACTTTAGCAGGACTAGTTATAAACTCATCTTCGATTTTTACACCATTTCGCAATATCTCTATTTCTTCATCTGTAACTTTTCCTTTAACTGTTACAGTATATGTTTTTGTAACTTCATGTTTTGGATGAGTTAATTTATATACAAAATCGCCATCATTAGTAAGTATCAAAGCACCAGATGTATACATATCAAGTCTTCCAACTGGAACTAATCTTTTATCTAATTTTACTAAGTCTAATACTTTATCTCTTCCAAATTGTTCTTTTGCAGTAGTAACATATCCGTATAGGTTTATTTAATAATATATATACCTTCTCTTCTTGTTTTTTTACTACATTTCCATTATACGTAATAATATCTCTATCTGGATTTACTTTGATTCCTAGAGTTTTTATAACTTTTCCATTTACTGAAACTTTTCCATCTAATATTAACTTTTCAGCATTTCTTCTAGATGTAATCCCGAGCCTCTGCTAAAAATTTTTGTAATCTTTCTTCCACTATACTAATTCCTCTTCTTTATCTAATTTTTCTAAAACATCTTTAAAATATTCAGGAAGTTTAGCTTCAAAACTTATTCTTTTTTTTGTAATAGGATGATTAAATTCAATTTTTTTTGCATGAAGCATTTGTCCTTCTACATTAAAAGGATTTTTTCCATTTGAATAAACTGCATCCCCTACTACTGGATGGCCAATTTCAGCCATGTGCACTCTTATCTGATGAGTCCTTCCTGTTTCAATTATAAGTTCAATATATGTATAATTTTTATATCTTTTAAGTACTGTAAAATGAGTTATTGCATTTTTTCCTTTTCTTGTAACAGCCATCTTTTTTCTATCTTTATCACTTCTACCTATAGGCATGTCTATTGTTGCATTATTTTCTTTTATTACTCCTCTTACTAAAGCAACATACGTTTTCTTTACAGTATGATTTTTTATTTGATTACTCAAATCTAAATGTGATTTATCATTTTTTGCAACTATAATAACTCCTGATGTATCTTTATCTAATCTATGAACTATACCAGGTCTTATAACTCCTCCTATCCCTGATAAAGAATCTTTACAATAATTTAGCACAGCATTTGCTAAAGTCCCATTTGGATTTCCATTTCCGTGGATGAACTACCATTCCTTTTTCTTTATTTACAATTAAAATATCTTTATCTTCATAAATAATATCTAATGGTATATTCTCAGCTTCCATAATAGATTCTTTTGCTTCTTCTTTTCTTATTGTAATTTTATCATTTAGCTTTACTTTATAAGAAGCTTTTTCTTTTTTTCCATTTACTAAGACATTATTCTCATCTATCATTCTTTGCACTGAATTTCTCGTTAAATCTTCATCTAATGCCACAGTAACTTTATCTAATCTTTGGTTATTTAATTCTTCTGTTATAGTGTATATTTTTTCTTCCAAATTAAACATTCCTTTCATAAACTGTAAAATTATTGTCTCTGTATAAAACTTTATAATTATCATCGTTTCTTAAAAGCATTGATAATTTTGAATTAGTATAAGATATTACATGTGTTATATCATATTTATTAAATACAGTTTCATATTGTACTGAAATTGTACATACTTTTTGAACATCCATAAATATATCAGTTCCATCTTTAGGATCTTTTGTTTTTGTATTATATTCTGGTGTATATAAATCACACCTAGAATCTATCATAACAGGAATTCCTCTATATAACAGATAACTTCCATAATTATATTCATTAAATAATCTTATATTTTCTAAATCTAAATTGTTTAAAATCCAATTTGAAGCTGCAACAGGATAAGAATTTGTAATATATTCATTACCTGCTTTTTCTTTATAAAATTTAGATCCTATTAAAAATACAACACATATAATAAATGCTGCCCCTACAATGCTTGAAAAAGTATATAATAACTTTTTCTTAGATGTAGGAATATGATTATCAAGTAAATTAGAAAATAACTCTACAACTATTGGTATTCCTATCAAAGCAAGCATTGAAAACTGTCTTCTTGTTATAAATGTTAATGCTATTAAACCGATTAAAAAGAATATGTTTTTAGCTCTTATTTTAGTATCTGTAAAAATTAATAAAAATAGTGTAACTACTAAAAATATTATACATTCTTCATTATCTACTAATGTAAGTGGCAAATGCTCATTTATAACACTTGTTGTATTTCCAATCATTGTTTTATATAAATATGTATATGGAGTAGATAGGCCAAGTGGTGTTAATAATCCTGTAAAAATACATATAATAAAAATTAAAAATAACCACTTATAATTTTTATTTTTTTCAATTTTAACCTTATAAGGATTTTCAAAATAATATTCTCTTTTTGATTTATTATCTTTTAACTTTTCATCTAATGTGTTTATTTTTTCTTCTATCTTTTCGCTCTTTTTTATTTTGTTTATTATTCTCCAAAATACTTTTTTAAATTTTAATATGAAATCAAAATTTAATATCTGTAAAGATAATATATATTCTGCAATATAAGGAAGATAAAGTACAAAGTAAAAAGGCCATACTGCTACATGCAGATTAGCAATAGCAATAGGAATTATAATTAAAGGCAAAGCATATCTTTTTTTAGAAGTTTCTAAAAACTTCTCAATAAAATATACTGTTAGTACAAAAAGTATAAATGTTACAAGTTGAGCTCTTGCAGTAATATATGGTTTTAAACAATACATAGCAAGCATAGCACCTAAAAAAGATACTACACTGTTTTTTGAAAGTTTGTTACTTAGCATATATATAGAAAGTCCTAAGATAGCAGCAAATATGATTGTTGATGCATAAATTCCATCCCATTCAAAAAAGCTGTATATTTTATACATAAAAAAATCATAAAGCCAATGAGGAAATGTATATGGAAGATCTATCCATGAAAAAGGATCTTCTGTCAGATTAGAAATTCCATTTTGAGAGATATATTCTCCTATCTTAACTGTATAAAATGTATCATTTTGAAGTGTTTTTGGAGATATTGCAATAGCAAATAAAATAATACAAATAATAGCAACAATATGAAATTTAATCTTACTTACTTTTTCTTTTGATGATTTTTCCATATTCTCTAAAATTTCTATACTTTCTACATTCTTTATATTTTCTTCCATAACTTGTTTTCTCCTAAATCAAAATAATCAAATATTCTAAACATAAGTATTATATCAAATATGGACAAATCATGCAATTACTTAAACACACCAAAACTATAAAAAGACTATAATTATAGTCTTTTTACTTACCATGTTTTACCGTTATAATACTCATATTCATTCAAAAGGCTATTTGTTAACTCTAACCCTTCAATTCTATTTTCATATGCTCCATCTTTATCTTCTTTTATCTTTTCCCTTCCTTTTGAATCGTCTTCATCTTTTTTATTATTTTCATCTTTATCGCTATCGCCTTTTTTAGTTTCTTCTTGTTTTCTTCTTAAGCTATCTTCAAAATCATCAATATCATTTTTTAAATCTTGAGCATCATCATCATGTCCATCATTATCATTTGTTGCACAATCATTTTCTAAAAGTATATCTCGTGCATCATCTAATATATCAAGAGTCTCTTCAATTTTACTATCTGATAAGTCATAATCATCTTCTATCTCTTGAAGTTTAGCAAGTGCTAAATTTACTCTTATATCACATTCTTTTTCTTCAGATGGTTTTAGTTCAAGAGCTTTTTCATATTCTTCTATTGCCTTATTATATTCTCCATTTTTATAATATAAATTTCCTAAATTGTAATGATAAATATACGATTCATTTATATTTAAAAAAGATAAAAATAAAATATCTTTTTCATCATATTTTCCATCTTCATATAAAGATATAAATCTTTCGTTTACTATATATCTAAATAAAAAGAACAATAATAATACAATTAAAATTACATATATGTATATAATAGTTTTTTTCATTATTTATAATTAATCCTTTCAGCTTATAAGTATTCATATAAAGTAAATATATTTTTATTTATCGTTTTATTTTTCATTTTCTATTTTTTTATAAATTCTTTTTATACCATAAAAATTCAAAAATAAGTAATATTATTAGTGGAATCGAAAAAACATAATAAATATCAATATTGTTACTGTCTGCTTTATCAACAGAAGATGACGCTTCTTTTTTTATATTATATAAAATATCATCAATATCTGATTTATCTTCCATATGGACATATTCAATTCCTATATCACTTGCTATTTTATTTAAATTATCTTCATCAATTTTTGAAATAGCATCTCCTATAAATTCTCCTGTATTATCTTGAACGTAATAACTACTATTTGTAGTAGAATCATATTTCATTTTTCCACCTTTTTCAGTTCCATACCCTAAAACAGCTCCACCATCTACCAAATCATTAAGCCCTGAAAAGGATTCTAACTTACTATTTTCTGCTGTAATTTCCCCATCCGAAATGAAAAATAATATTCTTTTTCTTGTTTCATCTTTTTCTTTAGATTTTTTTAATTGTTCCTCTATCATGTCATAAGAAACATTTAAAGTCGTTCCTCTCCCATTTAAGTTATCCATAGTCTTTAATGTTTTAACCGCACTTTCTACCATTGAAACATCTTTGGTATACGGAAATACTAATTGTGCTGTATTATTAAAGGTTATTAATGAAAAATTAGCTCCTGATAACTCTTCTAATATATAATCACAATCTTCTTTTACACCATCTAATCTTCTTTCATACCCATCATAATCTTCTGCTACCATACTAAGAGTATTATCTATAACAAATAATACATCTATATTTGTAGTAACAATTTGTGATGTTCCTGATTTTAACTGAATTCTTAAATTTATAATAAATAATAAAATTATTATTAGAACTTGTCTTAGTGCTCTTTTTTTATTATTTCTAGTAATTAAAAATAATAAAACTATACATATAAGAGCCATAGCCCATATTGGCAATATTGGATTCACTATCATAATTTCACCTTTTTACTTAATATAAACAATATTGATATACTAATAATCGTAATAATTAATATTATTTCTGGATAATCTATTTGCCTTGTCTGATTTTTAACTTCTATTAAACTTTTACCCTTTTCTTCTATATTACTTACTATATTTTCTACAGTTCCAGACGAACCTTCTTCAAAATATTCTCCACCTGTAAGTTCCATAGCATCTTTCATTTCTTCTCTATCATCATCAACCATTTTAGTTGGTGATATTCCAAATACAATTATGTTTTTTTCTTTGCAAAACTCTGCCGCTTCTTTCAAAGTTAATTGTGGCTCCCCTGCTAATTGATTATCTGTTGAAAATATAATAATTCTGGTTCTTTCTTGTTCTTCATCAACATCTGGAAAATCATACACACAAGAAGCAAGTCCGTCTCCTATAAGAGAACTCCCATTTGTACTTAAAGTTCCTTCTCTTAAATAGCTTTCATAATATCTACTCTCATCTGATTGATTATATATCATCGTATAATCAGAACCATATATTTTAATTGAATTTTCTATGGCTTTTCCTAATGTATCTAATGTATTTAAGACATATTCATAATCATCTGTAAGTGGCACAAGTAGAACTGAAGAACCATTAAATATACTTATGCCAAAACGTTCTCCTTCCATATTTTGTACAATATCTTTATAACTTTCAATTAATTGTAAATTCACATTATCAACAGATGTAGATACATCTAAACAAAGCATTATATCTCTAGAATATATTTTTGAATTTTCATTTTCAGTCTTAGATACCCTTGAAAGTAATACAGTAGAAGATAAAATACAAATTATGCAAATAGCTAAAATCATAAATCTTATAATCTTATATTTTTTCATAAGTATATTATAATAAGGCAAACTTTTTGCATATTTAGTATTTGCGATCTTAGTACCATTTTTATATCCAGTTTTCTTTTTTATTTTTACAAAACTTAAAATTAAAATAATTACAATTCCTACAAATACTACAAAAGGATATCTTAATTCCATTTTTCTATTACCTTTCTGGTTTTTTCAAGAGAAGTTTTTATATTTCCAACTGAATACTCTGCAAATTCTGGAGCATAATATTCTTCTATAAGTTCAGATAAAATTGGCATCTTTAATTTCTCTATTTCTCTTAAAGTATAATTTTGAACTTTTATATTTGTAACCTCAAAAACAAAATATCTAATATTAGCACTCAGCATTTGGTATGCATGTCTTACTGAAATTTTATTTGAATTTAGCTTTTCTTCTATATTGTCTAATCTTTTTAAATATTTTTCTTTTATTCTATTAATATCTTTCTCATCTAATTTCTTAATTTCTTCATTTTCAATTTCTATTTTAGGTCTGTTTTTTAGCTTTCTATAAATTATAATTGAAATTGTAAGAAGAACTAATAAAATTAATATTATTAGTTCTGGATAAATAGAATATGAAAATGGATCTTGTAAATTAACGCTTGTTTGCATCTCTATGCCTTTCTAACAATTCAATTGTTTTATTAGTTATTTCTTTAGTATTACTTATTGTAGATATTGAAATCTTATATTTACTACACTTTTTTACACATTTTTTAAACAAATCTTCTTTTGCTTTTTTTTCTAGTTCAAATAATTTCCTATCATTTAAAAAAATATGTGGTATATAAGATTCTCCATCTATATCATATACTTTTTTTCCTGTCATATATGCATCAGATATATTCATAATTAATACATCATGTCTTAATGAAAGCTTTTTCAATATATTTTCATCTATATCTTCCATTCCTTGCAAATCTGTAATTATAAATATAATCATTCTTTTATTAATAAATCTATTTATATAATTTAGTACTTTTACTAAAGAAGATTCATTTACTTTTTCTGAATCACTATCATAATTAGATAATATTCTTTCAACATTTATTAAACCTTCTTTAAAAGGAAAGTATGATATTAATCCATCTCTATCATAAGTAGCTCCCACATAATCTCCGTTTTTTGATGCTAAATATGCCATAGTTCCAGCACTCATAATTGCAATTTCTTTTTTTAAAACACCGTCACTTGTATCTGCTCTCATTTTTTTTCCTATATCTAACACAAGCATAATATTATGCTTTTTCTCAGCAATATATTGTCTCACTAAAATATTTCCGCTTCTTGCTGAAGCTTTCCAATCTATATCTTTTATATTATCTCCTATAACATATTCTCTTAAATCTTCAAAATTTAAGCTTCTACCTTTATAAATGGATTTATATGAACCATCTAATATATTAGAAGTTTTTTTGCTTGCATATATACTTATATTAGCTTTAATTTTATTAATATAACTTTTTATCATGGCGTTTTTATTGCTCCTATTATTGCATCTATTATTTTTTCTACTTCAATCTCATCTGCAACAGCTGCATAATTTAATGTTATTCTATGACGTAAAATATTATATCTTAATGATTTTATATCATCTGGTATTACGTAACTTCTTCCCCTGATTAATGCAACAGCTTTACTAGCTTCCATAAAAGCAATTGTTCCTCTAGTACTAGAACCCATTGTAATATATTTTGAAAGATCTTTTGGTATAAATTTATCTGGATGTCTTGTTGCATTTATAATCTCTACGATATACTTTTTAATAGATTCATCTATATACACTCTTTTTGATAATTCTTGTAAATACTTAACATCTTTTAATAAAAGTATTTGCTCTGAGCTACTAATTACGCCATTTTCCATTCTCTTTAATATTTCAAGTTCTTCTTCTCCAGTAGGATAATCTAATTTTTCTTTTATAAGAAATCTATCAAGTTGTGCTTCTGATAAAAGATATGTTCCTTCTTGTTCTATTGGATTTTGTGTTGCAATTACAATAAATATATCTGGCATTTTATACAAATAACCACCTATACTTATCTGATGTTCTTGCATAGCTTCTAGCATAGCACTTTGTGTTTTAGCACTAGATCTATTAATTTCATCTAGCAAAACAAAATTAGCATATACTGGCCCTAACTTAATTTCAAAACTATTTGTAGCATAATTAAACATTTGAGTTCCTATAATATCACTTGGAAGTAAATCTGGTGTACATTGGATTCTTGAAAACTTACCTGATACTGCATCAGTAATAATTTTAGCTGCAGTTGTTTTGGCAAGTCCTGGTACTGATTCGATTAAAACATGACTATTTGAAATAAGTGCAATTAATAAAGACATGCCTAAATTTCTTTGTCCTACTATTCTATCAGAATAATATGTCCAAATTTTATTTATTATTTCTTTGGCCTTTTCTAATTCTTCTACTGAAATATTTGAATTTTCATTTGTGTCCATGTTTTTTCCTCTCTTTTGTATAAATTAAATTTTTAAAATAAAAAATTAGTAAAAATATCTTCTTTATAAAATTATATCCTTACTAATTATTAATTTCAATTACATATTTAATTTTTATTTTGATTTAAAAAAAATCGTTCACATACCAAAGCTATCTTTAGCACATGAACGATAAATAATAACTAACAATTTAATTAAATTTATGTATTACACAACTGCTTCTGTTTCTGTTTCTTTTTCATCATCTTTTTTATCTATAATTTCCATGCTTGAAACTGATACTTCATAAGCAACTCTTGTTTCAGAAGTTCCATCTTCAAATTTCTTTTCGTACTTTCTACTTTGTACTCTACCTAAAATTTTTACTTCAGTTCCAACTTCTATATTTTGACAGAATCTAGCATTTCTTCCCCAAGCTATACATGGTATGTAATCACTTTTATTATATGCTCTATTTACTGCAAGAAGTATATCTGCAATTTCTCTATCAAATGGTGTTTGTCTATAAATAGGTTTTTTACATACATATCCTATTAAAGTAACTTCATTTGACACTTTCTTTTTCTCTTCTTCTTCAGAAGTTTCCTCTTCAACTACTTCTGAGATATCTTTTGCAAATACTGTTAGTATTAATCTATTTTTTTCATTTTCATAGCTATTATAAGATCTAAACTGACCTTCGATTGCAAGTTCTTTTCCAACTTCAATATCTATATTTGTAATTAATCTTTCTGATACAGTAATTGGAATAACATCAACTGCTTTACTTAATCTTGGGACTTCTAAATCAAATATATAGAATTTTTCTCCATAAATTTCATGACTAAAAGTCTTTTCACTACATACTTTTCCGATTAATACTAGATGGTTATTTTCTAAAAAATTTGTAACCATTTTTTCTCCTCCTTAAATATTTATCTAACGTACTTTATATATATGTCCGTATTTATTGTTTTCTTTAGACTGTAAACAACTATATTATACCACTAATTTTTTCCTTTGTCTACATAAAATGTTAATTTTATTAAATAATAATCTTTAAAATACAAACACTCGCAAAAAAATGCACTCCATTTTTCCCGGTTTCATAAGCATTTTTTATTTCCATATTTTTAAGTCTCATATTATTTAAACTAATTATTTCTCTTTGCAATTCAAGAATTATGTTATTCTCCTCGCAACTTGTTATTGTAACAGTTGATTTCTTATTAAATCCATAAGTAATTACTTGTGCTTTTACATTCTCAACAATTTTAATATTTTCTTTATAGTCTATATTTAAAATTATTATTTTTGCAGAGTTTAATATAATATTTAAATAATCATCACATTTTTCTAAATCAATTTTATAATTGATTATTAATACATCAAATTTTACATTTTTAAAATTTAATAAATTATTCTGATTCATTTTGGTTATAGTACATTTTTTAAAAATATCTTTTTCTTCTAATACTCTACTTGTATCAATTGTATTACAAGTTTTTTCAATTATTCCTACTAAATACATATTATTATTAAATCCTTTCGTTTTATAAAGAAAAATATATATTGCTAGTATTAGTAAGTTTTATATATTTATTCAAAAATTGCTTTTTCATGTCCTCACATAAAAAAATAATAATCATATTATATATTAAGCGAAAGCAAATATATAAAAAAGGATGGACTAAAATTATGGAATTTAATAAATATGACAAATGTGATTTAAAACAATTAGTGTCTGTAGATGGTTTTATCCAAAAAGGTAGACAATTTGATGTAGAAATTACAGTTCCTGAAGATAATAGAAATGTTATTTATGGAATTTTAAAAAATCAATATAATGAACCTCTTAAAGATGCTGTTGTAAAATTAATTGAAGTATTAGATGATTGTGGCACAAAAGAAAGAAGACCTGTTTCTCATACTTTTACAGATAAGAATGGTGAATTTGTATTTGGACCACTTTGTCCAGATAGAAAATATGAAATTCAAATATGGTATAACGCCGTAAATCAAGTAAAAATATGTGAAGATTGTAGTAGAGTTCAAGAATGTCTAAAAGGCGCAGAACTTGGTGACTGTCCAAAAAAACCAATACTTCCAAAACCTGATTGTGATTTCAAATGTAACTAATAAAAAATAAATAAAGGTCTAGCTTTATATAAGTTAGACCTTTATTACTTATAGAGCAGTTACACCCATTTTCTTCATTAATCTTTTTCCTGTTTTCATCATCTTTTTCTTATTTGCTTTTATAGAATCTCCGTAAGTCATTAGCACTCCAGCAGTAATAGCTGAACCAATTATTGCACCTTTTATAAAATTCATATCACTACCTCCAATATTTATATTTTATACAATATTATTATCTGCTAGTTTTATTTAATATATACTTTTTGAAATATGCATATATTTCATAAAATGTTATTATTAATAAGAAAAAAATAAAAGCTTTTCTTAAAAAATTATCTGGTACCTTAAAAGCAATCTGGCTTCCAATGATAGCTCCAATAATTCCTAAAAATATTATAATTACCGATAATTTCAAATCAATATTTTTTCTTTTTAAATTTATAAAAATTGCAATTAACGCAGTAGGAACAAAAAATATTAAATTAATTCCTTGAATCATTTTTTGAGAATTCTCTGTAAAAACTGATAAAAGAAGTATTAAAATACTCCCTCCTCCCATTCCGAAGCGAAGCTATAGTCCCAGCAATAATTCCAAATAGAATCTCAATCATTTTCCACCCTTTTTATTTAAAACTCATTCTAATAATACTATATACTAAAAATATAATAAAACTTAAATTTAAATACTTTTCGCTTAATCTATGAAGTAAATGACTTCCTATTATACTACCAATTACTCCTCCTAAAGCACATCTAATTGCCACTTCAAAGTTTATGTCCATATTAAGATTATATAAGATTCCTGTAACAAATACGATTGGAAGCATACAAAAGATTGTAGTAGCTCTTGCTCTTTTTTCATCTAAATCTAATAAACTAGAAAAAGCTAGAACAAATATCAGTCCTCCTCCTGAAGAAAAAAGACCACTAATTATTCCAGCTACAATTCCTATAATTATTATTTTTATAATTTGTTTTTTATTATATTTTTTTAATATGTTTTCCATATTAATATTTTTTTATTTTTTAAAAAAATTATTCAATATCTTTTACATTTTCATCTTTTATAAAATATTTTGTTCCAAGCATCTTATCAGGAAGATACTGTTGCTCAACATAATGACCTGGATAATCATGAGGATACTTATATCCTTCTCCATACCCAAACTCTTCCATACCACTTGCTGGTGCATTCCTAATATGCATTGGTATTGTTCCTGTATCTTTTGTAGATACATCTTCTAATGCTTTATTTATTGCATTATAACTTGCATTTGATTTTTTTGAATTTGCTACATAAAGTGCCGCTTCTGCCAATATTATCCTAGCCTCTGGCATTCCTACCATTGTGACTGCCTGCATAGCAGCTGTTGCAACAACTAATGCATTAGGATTTGCAAGTCCCACATCTTCTGAAGCTTGTATTACTATTCTTCTTGCAATAAATACTGGATCTTCTCCACCATTTAAAGCTCTTGCTAAATAAAATATAGTAGCATCTGGATCGCTACCTCTCATAGATTTTATAAATGCACTAATATTATCATAATGGCTATCACCATTTTTATCAAAAATAGCTTTTCTTTTATTTAAAGATTCTTTTGCTATTTCATTTGTAATTTCTATTACACCGTCTTTGTTCATATTAGTAGTAAGTACAGCAATTTCTAATCCATTTAAAGCAGTCCTTACATCTCCACCAGATACTTCTGCAATCTTTTCTATAGTTTCATCAGAAATTTTTATATTATACATTCCTAGCCCTTCTGGACTTTTTAGGGCATTTTTTAAAATCTGTATAATATTTTCTTTTTTTAGTGGTTCTAATTTTATTACCATAGATCTTGAAATCAAAGCTTTATTAACCTCAAAATATGGATTTTCAGTAGTTGCTCCAATTAAGATTACAGTACCATTTTCTACATATGGTAAAAGTGCATCTTGTTGAAGTTTATTAAATCTATGTATCTCATCTATAAATAATATACATTTTCCACTTGGATTCAATAATGGATTTTCTGCATCTGCTATAGCATTTTTTATATCTCCAACTCCTGCAGTTACCGCATTAATCTTTGTAAACTTATATTTTGTAGTTTCACTAATTACTTTTGCAAGAGATGTTTTACCACATCCTGGTGGTCCCCATAATATAATACTTGATAATCTATCTGCTTTTATAGTTCTATATAAAAGTTTATCTTTTCCAAGTATATGTTCTTGTCCTACAAATTCATCTAATGTTTTAGGTCTCATTCTAAAAGCAAGTGGTTGATCTAAATTCATAATACATCCCTTCCTATTTATTATTAGATAATAATACTAATCCTTTTTTAATAATATCTTCTGTTGATAGTCCAGATAAATCGGCTTTTTCAAAAGCTAAATCTATCTCTCTTCTTGAGTATCCTAAAACTTGAAGTGCAGAAATTGCTTCATTCAATCCTTCAACTTCTTTTATTTCTTTTTCTATCTCTTCTTTATTTCTTTCAATTTCTTCAGATTTTAGTTTATCTTTTAATTCTAATATTATTCTTTGCGCTGTTTTCTTTCCTATTCCAGGAATTTTTGTCATTCTATCTACATCATCTGATATTACAGCAAAAGCAAACTCTGATGGTTCAATATTAGAAAGCATCGTTATTGCAGATCTTGCTCCAATACCACTTACAGATAGTAAAAGTTCAAACATTCTTAATTCTTCATCTGTCTTAAATCCATAAAGACTTATCTCATCTTCTCTTACATGATAATGAGTATATACTTTTACTTTATCTCCTATATTTCCAACTTCATTTAATGATTTATCAGACATAAAAATTTTATATCCAATCCCATTACATTCTACTACTATATACCCTTTTGTTTTTACTTCTAAGCTACCTTTTATATATAAATACATATTTCCTCCTATGTGCTATATTTTTAATTTGTGCAAACAAATTTTCTGTTTTCTTGTACATTTTATCACAAAAAAAGTTTTTTTCAAGCATATTTTAACTTTTTAAAATAAATATACTTATATATTTATAAATAAGATAAACTATAATTATAACTAAAAATATTTTTGCATTATGATAAAACCTCTCTAAATGAGTAAATTTTTTATAGCAATTATACAATATAAGTGCTCCTAAAATTATCAAGCCTACTAATGTTAAACCGGAAACTATGAGTGCAAATATTATATATAATATAGGCGCTAACAAAACAATTGTTGCAACAAGATATCTTATTTTATTTTCGTCCTTTAAATTTTTATCTTCATCTACCTGCTTTGTTTCACTTTCTTCACTATTTTCATCATTCTTACTTCTTAACTTTGGAAATATGTAAATTGCATACACTATCATTAAAATGGCTATAAAAAGGAAAAAACAAATAATCATTACATTTACTATATTATAATTTTGAATTTCTTCTTCGGACGTCATCATATAAGCATACAAATTGTTTTTTAAACTAAGTAATATACTTAAAAACATCAATCCTACTCTAGCTATTTTCTTCATTTTCTCTCCTCCCAAAAGAAATTTTACATTTCCATTTTATATTTAATAGAAATTCTTTTCAACTAAAAGTAAAAACATTCTAGAAATATTCAATAATATAACTTTATTATTTCTATTGAAAATTAAGTAAAATGCTTATATAATGTAGATGTTAATTTTATTTTACGTTCGGAGGTTTTTATGGAAAATACTTTAATAAAAGATTTATTTAGAAATAAAGAAAAATATGATGGAAAAGAAATTACAGTTTCAGGATGGATAAGAACTTTAAGAGATTCTAAAACTTTTGGATTTATTGAATTAAATGATGGAAGTTTTTTTAAGAATCTTCAAATAGTTTTTAATGATACTTTAGATAACTTTAAAGAAATTTCTAAACTTACTATTAGTTCTTCAATAATAGTAACAGGAAAATTAATAATCACTGAAAATGCAAAACAACCTTTTGAAGTACAAGCTAATAAAATAGAGATATTTAATGTATCAGATCAAGATTATCCTCTTCAAAAGAAAAGACATTCTGTTGAGTATTTAAGAACTGTAGCTCATCTTCGTCCAAGAACAAATACATTTAATGCCGTATTTAGAGTACGTTCACTTTTATCTTATGCAATACATAAATTTTTCCAAGAAAGAAATTTCGTATATGTGCATTCTCCAATATTAACATCAAGTGATGCTGAAGGTGCAGGAGAAATGTTTAGAGTAACTACACTAGACTTAGAAAATGTTCCAAAAACAGATGCAGGAGAAGTAGATAATTCTAAAGACTTTTTCGGAAGACCTGCTCACCTTACTGTAAGTGGACAATTAGATGTTGAAACATATGCATTTGCATTTAGGAATGTATATACATTCGGCCCAACATTTAGAGCTGAAAATTCAAATACTGTAAAACACGCATCAGAATTTTGGATGATAGAACCAGAAATATGTTTTGCTGATTTAAAAGATGATATGAATTTAGCAGAAGATATGGTTAAATATATTATTTCTTATGTTTTAGAGAATGCTCCAGAAGAAATGGAATTTTTCGATAAATTTATTTCTAATGGTTTGCTTGAAAGATTAAATCATGTAGTAAATTCAGACTTTGGAAGAATTACTTATACAGATGCAATAAAAGAACTTGAAAAAGTAAATGATAAATTTGAATTTCCTGTAGAATGGGGATCAGATATTCAAACTGAACATGAAAGATATTTAAGTGAAGTTGTATTCGGAAAACCTGTATTTGTTACTGATTATCCAAAAGAAATTAAAGCATTTTATATGAAACAAAATGATGATGGAAAAACTGTTGCTGCAACAGACCTTTTAGTTCCTGGTATTGGAGAATTAATTGGTGGTAGTCAAAGAGAAGATGATATAGAAAAATTAAAAACTAGAATGAAAGAACTAGGACTTAAAGAAGAAGATTATTGGTGGTACTTAGATTTACGTAGATATGGAAGTGCTCCTCATGCTGGATTTGGTTTAGGATTTGAAAGAATGATGATGTACTTAACAGGAATGGCAAATATTAGAGATGTTATACCTTTCCCAAGAACACCAAAAAATTGTGAATTTTAAAATATCATCATTATCTAAAAAGATATAAAAAAATAAAATATAAAAAGGGAAACCCCCACAGGTTACAGATAACCTGCGGGGGTTCCTTTTGGAGTTAATAGTCCAAAAACCAATCAGGACGCTTGAATTTATCCGGCTTTACGATAAAATCCAGGAGCGTCATGAGACATGCAAGCTCGAACATTCCGGGCTCATCAGCGTCTGACTCAAAGTCGAGCAATCTCTGCTCTTCAATCTTCATCCGCTTCGCAAGTGCCTCTGTGCTCACTCCCTTTTTCACTCTTGCCGTTTTGATCTGCTGTCCTAATGTTGCCATAACACATTCCTCCTAGAATAGTCCATAGTGGACTATGTTTTTTATATAGACAAACAATATGTCTAAAATTAATTATACTACTTTTTTTAAAAAGTTTCAAATCATTAATCTATACAATAATTTTTATGATATAATAGCTGTATTCCACTTTCGAATAATCTCTTTTTAGGCACTACATCAAAGAGCTTATTCATCGAGTAAAAAAGAGAAAGGAGGTGTCATCATGTGTAGCGATATGCCTGATGGGGTATTTACCGATACTATCAAAAGCATAAAGAAAATTGGTAGTCTTGGTGAACTTGAAAGCTCAGAGATCATTCTTGATCTTGCTAGATTCGGCACATATAGTTTCGACTATTTTTGCCACTGGCAATACGAAGATTTCTGGCTAAATGCCCATCTTGGGTCAAGAGTTAAGGTAAGCATATCTAGCGGTCACATCAGCCAGATTCAGCTTATCTAGGTAAATTCGGTCCAGCACAGCGATGAAAAAAGCAGGTCACCTATGCTAGCGGTGACCTGTTTTTTTATCTTAATTCTGCTTTTAATTCTTTTTCAAGTCTTTCTATAATTTTTTCTACAGCTTTATTTATTTCATCATCAGTCAATGTTCTATTCTGTGATGCAAATGTAAGTGAATATGCTAAAGACTTCTTGCCCTCAGGGATTCCTTTTCCAGTATAAATGTCAAACACTTCACTTGATGAAAGAAGTGATCCTCCTGCTTTTTTAATATTTACTTCAATATCTTTTGAAGTAACTTTATCATCAACTACTATTGCGATATCTTTTTTAACTTCTGGATATTTTGAAATTTCTTTATATTTCATTTTACTTACTTTTTTAGAAAGAAGTTTATCTAAATCAATCTCTAATATATAAACATCTTCACTTTCTACAGAAGGATGAATCTTTCCAATTAATCCTACTATATCATTATTTACAGAAATTAAAGCAGATTGACCTGGATGCATATCTTCTGGCAAGTTTTCTTTATCTTTTACAAAGCTATATCTTGAGTTATATCCTAGATAATCTAGAATTTCTTCTGCAACACCTTTTATTACATAAAAATCTACTTTTTGTTTATTTATTCCTAAGTAATAATCTCCTGACATTAATGCAGCAAGTTTATTTGTTTCTGAATACTCATCAGCTTTCTTTTGAAAAGCTTTTCCCATTTCAAAGATACAAACATCTTTATTATCTCTTGCCTTATTATATTGATATATTTTATATAAAGCCACTGATAAACTATGTCTTAAAGTGTTTTTATCTTCTGATAAAGGATCTAATAATTTTACTTTTTCATAATCATCTTTTGTAAACATCTTACTTTCATTTTCAGGAACTAGTATATAAGATAAAGTTTCACTTAATCCTAAATCTATCATTTTATTTCTAATCTGTCTTGATACTTTATCATAACTTCCCATCTTAGGAGCAATGTCTGGTAACTTTCCTTTAATATTATTTACGCCATATATACGTCCAACTTCTTCTATTAAATCTTCTTTTATAGAAATATCAATTCTTCTTTTAGGGACAGAAACTGTAATTACATCATTATTTACTTTTGTCTTAAATCCTAATCTTCTAAATACATCTAATATATCTTCTTCTTTAATATTCATTCCTAAAATTGAATTAATATTTTTAGTAGTAATGTCAATTACTTTATCAGATCTATCTGTTGTATCATATTTTGCCATACCACCTACTACTTCAGCATCAGCATATTTTTCTAGTAAATTACAAGATCTTTCTATTGCCATATATGTTCTATTTGAATCTAATCCTTTTTCAAATCTATTACTTGCTTCACTTCTTAAAATAGAATTAGATGTTCTTCTTACTTTTACTCCATCAAATATAGCAGCTTCGATAATTATATTTTTAGTCTTATCTGTAATCTCAGTATCCAAACCTCCCATTACTCCGGCAAGTCCTATTGATCTTTCTCCATCTGAGATTACTATATCTTCAGTCTTTAATGTTCTTTCTATTCCATCTAATGTTGTTAATTTCTCTCCTTCTTCTGCCATTCTAACTTCTAAGACACCTTTTAAAGTATCTGCATCATAGAAATGAAGTGGCTGTCCTGTTTCAAGCATTACATAATTACTAATATCCACAACATTATTAATAGGTCTTATTCCAGATGCTATTAATCTATTTTTAATAAAATCTGGGCTTTCTTTAATTTGTACATTTTTAACTTTTTTAGCTAGGAATATAGAACAATTTTCTGTATTTATTTTTAATTTAAATGAATCGTTTAAATCTTCTTTATTTTCTTTATGTGATAAATCAATATCTTTTACTTTTTTATCATATATAGCACCAACTTCATATGCCATACCTAAAATACTTAGTAAATCCCCTCTATTTGCTGTTAGATCAAAGTCAATTACTTCATCATCTAATTTCATATATTTTATAGGATCTTCTCCAACTTTAGCATCTAATGGTAATTCATGAATTCCTGCTTTATCAGCTTCTGTTAAGAACTTATTTTCAAGTCCAAGTTCAGCAATAGAACATAACATTCCATTTGATTCTTCTCCTCTTATTACACTTTTCTTAATAACTCCACCTGGAAGAATTGCTCCTGGAAGTGCTACTATAACTTTTAAACCTTTTCTTGCATTTGGAGCTCCACATACTATATCTAATACTTTGTCTCCAATATCTACTTTGCAACAATGAAGATGATCTGAATCTGGATGCATTGTGCATTCTTTTATCTCTCCAATTACTAGGTTTGTAGCATTTATTAATTTTCCAGCATCGTCATATTCATTTCCTGCACTTGTCATATCTTCTGCTAATTTTTTTACATCTAAATCTTTATCTAAATCTAAATAATCTCTTAAAAAATTAATACTTAATTTCATATTCTTCATCCTTTCTATCGAATTGTTTTAAAAATCTTACATCATTTTGATATAAAAGTCTTATATCAGTAATTCCGTATTTAAACATCGCAAGTCTATCTAATCCTACACCAAATGCAAATCCAGAGTATTTGTCTGGATCATATCCATTCATTTTTAAAACATTTGGATGAACTATACCAGAACCTAGAAGCTCAATCCATCCTGTTTGTTTACACAAATTACATCCTTTTCCACCACATTTAAAACATGAAACATCAACCTCATATGATGGTTCTGTAAATGGAAAATAACTAGGTCTAAATCTAAGTTCTGTATTTTGTCCAAGCATCTTTTTCATAAATACTTCTAAAGTACCTTTTAAATCTGCTAAAGATATATTTTTATCTACGACTAACCCTTCAACTTGATTAAATTGATGTGAATGTGTAGCATCATCTTCTCTTCTAAAAGTCTTTCCTGGAACTATTACTCTTATAGGTGTTTTTTCAGTATTTGCCATCATAGTTCTTGCTTGAACTGCAGAAGTTTGAGTTCTAAGTAAATATTCAGTAGTAATATAAAAACTATCTTGCATATCACGAGCTGGATGTCCTTTTGGAAGATTTAATCTTTCAAAACAATATTCATCTGTTTCAAGCTCTGGTCCTGAAACTACATCATATCCCATAGAAACAAATAAATCTTCAACCTCTTCAATTATTCTGTTTAATGGATGCTTACTTCCTCTTCTTGTTTTTTTACTTGGAAGTGTAATATCAATATCTTCTTCCTCTAATTTCTTATTTAGTTCTATTTTCTTTAGTTCTTCTTCTCTTTTCGTAATTTCAGAATTTAATTCTTCTTTAGCTTCATTTACTAAAGCTCCCATAATAGGTCTTTCTTCTTTTGATAAATTTCCCATTCCTCTTAAAAGTTCTGTAAGTTTTCCCTTTTTTCCTAGATACATTACTCTCAAATCATTTAGCTGTTGTAAACTTTCAGAATTTTTAATTTCTTTAATCGCATTTTCTTTAATTGAAATAATTTCGTCTTTCATTGTTTCCTCCTTATATATTAATTATTTATATCATACAAAAAAGCCTTTCATCCTTATAGGACGAAAGGCTTATATATTTCGTGGTACCACCTAATTTTATTAAATAATTGAATACATATATTTACATTAATATATAAATATATAAAATAATTATCTAACCTCTTAAGTTATAACGTTACTAACGTCTACATCTACTTTTATTTCAATATAGAATCTCCAAAGTGAAATTTCAATAAGTAATATATAAATAAGCTCCCAGCAAATTACTTATTCTCTCTTAATATATTTTCTACTTATCTACTTTGCTTTTTCTTAGATTTTATTTCTTATTCGTTTTATTATAAATTATATCTCCTTTAAAAAGATATTCTGCTTACAATTAAGTATTTTAGCACATTATTCGTCATTTGACAATATATTTTTGCTTTTTTCTTCTATTATCATTTCTACTGATTCTATTAAATTATTTTCATTATATTTTTTACTTCTTTTTAATTCTTTTAATTTTTCTTCATTAAATTTATTTATTCTTTCTCTTATATCAGAAAAAACATTATTTTCAATCATTTTTCTAGGATTTATTCTTCCAAAAAAGAATTTTTTTGCACCTTTAAAAATCTGAGGTCCTTTAATTTTTGTTTGTATTTCTTTTTCTTCTGTTTCCATTGCTTCATTAAGCTCTTTTTGTTTTTCTTTTATTTTAGCATTAATAGTCGTTTTTAACCTTCTAGCTTTTGCTTCACTTTTTGATATTTCATCTTCTTTTTCATATATTATTTCTGCAATTTCATCATCACTATTATCAAGTTTTGCTCTTGCTTTAATTTCTTTTCCTTTTAATTTATAAATCTCATTATATTTTTCTAATTGAACTAAATCCTCTTCTAATAATTTTACATACCCCATTGTAATAATATTATCAAAATTAGTACCAATATCATTAAGAGCATCTTTATACTTATTTAGTAAATCATTTTTATTTTCTTCTATATCTTCAAATTTCTTTTTATTTTCTAAAACTTTAGAATTTATATCATTAATGCCATATATAATTACATTTTCAACATTAGAAGTCTTATTGCTTACTATATTTTCTGTATTTTTATATTGATAAGCTGAAGAAACAATTGCATTTAATTTAGATAATAAAAGTGCTTCTTTCATTAAATTGTTAAAATCGTTATCTTTATTTTTTTTCACTTTACTAACCATTTATTCACCTCTAATTAACTGCTTTTTTTATTTCTCTTTTTATTTTTGCTTTATCATTTTCTATAATTTTTAAGAGATTTTCTAATTCTTCTTCTGTCATGTAGTCTAAATTATATATTTCATTATTGTATGACACTGTTCCTAAACTCATAATAAAAAACCTCTTTTCTTAATTTTCTTATACTTATAGATAAAGCGGACTTATCTCGTCCGCTTCATATTTTATTTATAATTTACTTTGATTCTTCATTTTTTTCTACATCAAATTCTTTAACTTCTGCAGATGAGATTTTTCCAGATAAATCTTCTTTTTCTGTTCCATCTGTTTTTACTCTATATAGTGTGTTGTAATAGTAGTTATCTTGAATTCTATCTTCAAAATAAATGTAATCTCCAACTACATTTATGTTACTATATGCTACTTCTGTCTCAACAATTTTATTTGTTTCGTTCTTTTTAGTATTTAATCTATAAATAGCATATTTGTTAGCTACTCCTGCTTCTCCTTCTTCAGAAGTTCCTTCATAATCTGAGAAATAATAAATATCATTTTTAACAACATTAAATGTTTTTACATTTTTATCTACTATTACTGTTTCTTCTTCTCCAGATAGATTTGTTCTTACTAATTTATCTGCTTTATCTATATAATAAATATAATCTTTATCAACTTGAAAATCATTAGCATTTACATTCTCTAAATCTTGTTTATTTTCAAAATCTTTTAAATCAATTTTAACCATTTCATCATCAGTATTTTTTATATAAATATATCCTTCATATATTTGGAAATCACTAACTTCTATATCATCTCTTATAATTTCAGTATTTTTTCCATTAGTTTTTGTTCTAGATAAATTTAGGTTATCATTTATATAATACACATAATTATCAACAACTGACATTAATTCATAATTTTCAAATAAGTGTTCTGTATTTTCTTGATACTCTGCATTGTTTCTATAACAAGATATATCATTTACTAAAACTTCTCTTTTATTTCCATTAGTTTTAACAATATCTCTTGTTCCATTTTGTGCATCTACTTTCATATAGTATATCCAATTTCCGCTTTTATTTACTGAATAAGCAACTATATCATCTGTAAATGTTTCATAAGTTTTTACTTTTCCGCTTGAAGATATACTATATACTCCTGATCTATGATTATTTTCTGTTTCTTCTTCATTATTATTAATATAAGATATTACTACTTTGCTTCCATCTTTTAGAGCAAATCCTTTGTTATTTGTATTTCCTGAAGTATTACCATATCTAGTTCCTATTATAGCAATTACTATTACTACAATTAAAACTATTAAAATAACAGCTGATACAATTCCTAAGATAATTTTATTCTTTTTCTCCATATTTTTAATACTTTCTTTAAATCTTGTAAAATTATCTGGAATATTTTTAAAAAACTCTTTTACTCTTCCAAAAGCTGTTTTAAAAACATTTTTCTTTTCATTATTTTCTTTTTTCTCACTCATAGAAACACCTCATTTTTTCTTTTGCATTTTATATTAATATTATATATATAATCACTTTTTATTGTCAATTAAATAATCTTTATTTTATAAATTATTTTAAATATAATACAAGTCTAAATCCAATATATGTGTATGCACCGTCATATTCAGCAACTCTGCAAGAAATTGGGTAATTTATACCATCATTGTGGAATCCTCCACCTCTACCTGAATGGTTCTTTTCGTATATATCTCCCCATTCTTCTGTAGATATTTCCCAAACATTACCTGCCAAATCATATATATTATTTGTTACCCATTTTGAATTACGTCCAGTAACTGCTTTTGATTTTGTACCTTCTATATTATTTGCATAATTTCCATATGATGTAGAATTATAAATATCATACCCTGAATTTTCAAGCCATTTGCATAATGTATCCCAAACAAAACTACTTGTAATATCTGATTTAACTGATGAACTGTCTGCATAAGTATTTTGTGCGATTTCTCTCATTCTATCATAAACTATTTCAGTTAAAGGTACTGCACCAGATACTGTACTTGCTTTATTTTCATCTTCTGCATCTTGACTTGCTTCATATCTACCAATATAAAATCCTCTATATTTATTTACACTATCCATATATTCAGCATTTGATTCTGCAGATTCTGAGAAATTTGCTTCAGCTACTTCTACTTCATTAGTACTTCCTATATTTGTAGTATTTTCTTCATCTGATGTATTTGTGTTTGGATTTTCAAAAGTTCTTCTAGCAAACACTATATTATCAGTTGGTACCCACACAAATTCATTTCCTTTTTCATCTTTAATAACAGCTCCTGTAGATACTGTACCTTCTACATATGTAAATCCTTTTGGTAGTGGAATTTTTGAACCGTCAGAAGTTTCTACATACTCAACTTCTTGAGTATCTTCATTTTCTTGATCTACAGTATTTTCATCTTGTGCAACATTTTCATCTACTGTATTTGTTTCTTCTGATACTTGATTATTATTATTTTGATTATCACTGTTTTTTGGGATTAAAACTATTGCAAGAACTGCAATAATTGATATAACTAAAACAATTGCTACAGAAATTATAATTATTTTCATCGTTTTATTATTTTTCATCATAAGTGTTTCTCCTTTATAATATGGTGGAGACGAGGAGAGTCGAACTCCTGTCCAGAATTTCATCCATATAAACTTCTCCGAGTGCAGTTTGTTATTAATTTTCCAAATATTATTCATTAACAAACAAACGAATAATATTTGTATCTTCTAAAATCCCTCTATTATCGAAGAATATAATAGATTCGTTTCCTACTAATTCGGCGCCTTAATCTTTAGTCGTAGGTTACTAAAGTAAGACGTTGCTGCAAACTAGGCAGCAATAGCTAATTCTTTATTATCAGCGTTTATTTTTAAATTGCATCTTTTATGGTGGCCAGATGCTCCACCACTCGCTATTTATATTTCAAAAAAGCTGTCGAAACCATTACGTCCCCATATAAAAGTATTATACATTATTTAAAAAGTTTATACAATAATTTTAAATTAAAAAAAATCTCTAAAATATTTATTTTTAATATTTTAAAGATTTTATTTTAGAACACTTTTTTTACTTCTTCTATCACATATTCTGAAACTAAAGTTGTACAATCATAATCAATATTTTCTATTTTTCCTCTTATTCCAAATACTAGAGATGAAGTTATAACAATATCTAAAATATATATTGAAAATAACACACTTGCACATGTATTTAAAACTTCTTTTGGAATCTTTTTTATTTGCTTTAACAAAAAGGGCTCTACATAACTTATTAATATGGTTGCAAGTACACCAAATAAAACTGTCGTTACAAGCCATACTCTACCATTTATATTAAATGGATTTACATCATCTGTATATTGCCACCATCTTCCACCAAATAAAACTTCCATAACATAGCCTACTACATATTCAAAAACTGTACAAGCTAAAAAAGATAAGAAAAATAACTTAAGTGGTTTATCTTTATATTTTCCGAATAAAACAGTAATTAAAATACAACCAAATCCATATATTGAACAATAAGGTCCAATTAAAAATCCTCTGTTTACAAAGCTCCCTGTTTTAAAATAAAAAATAATTACTTCCATTATCCAGCCCATAACAGCATATGTAGTAAATAATAAAAAATATTCAATTATAATATTCAGATTTTCTTTTATTTTATCTGTTAAAATCTTCATATATTATTAATCTTCCTTAAAAATTTGACAATTAATATTATACTATATTATTTTAACATTTTCAAGTATTATGTAAAGTTGTTATATTCTGGGAAAAAATATATTTTACATATATAACAAATAATTAAATATAAACCAGAACTGACAGAAACTTCCTAACATTACAAATATATGAAAGATTTCATGAAATCCCCAATATTTTGATTTTAATTTTGGCCATTTTTTAGCATATAGTACTCCTCCAATAGTATAAAAAATTCCTCCTGCTAAAAGCCAAAGCATACCTTCAATTCCTCTTGGAATCTGTGAAAAAATAGTAATCATTGGATATAGTGCAATTACCACAGTCCAACCCATTATAATATATATTGCTGTAGTTAGTTTTCTTGGTGCATCAATCCATACTGCTGTTAAAATTGTTCCAATTATAGCCATTGCCCATACAATTCCAAAAATTGTCCATCCCCAAGGTCCTCTAAGTGGGCCAAGGCACACTGGAGTATATGTTGCTGCAATTAAAATATATATCATAATATGATCAAATTTTCTAAATACTCTTGTTCCTTTTTCTTTTAAATTTAGCATATGATATAATGTGCTAAACAAATAAAGCAAAAGAAGAGCTACTCCGAAAATAGTAAAACTAACAATATCCCATGCTTTTTCATTACTATACAAAGCTGCAAAAACTATTAACAAAACTAAACCCGCTAATGATAATGCAGCCCCTATCAAATGAGTAATTCCACTTACTGGATCTTTAATTCTAGCCATATTCATCCTCCTTATCTAGTATTCAATACTAGATTATCACGTATTAATTATTCTGTCAATATATTTAATTATAATCTGTCATCAAAATATTTACTAATAGATTCTAACTCATTAAAATCAATTTGTCTTAACACATCATATGCAACTATTGCAACTGAATTAGACAAATTAAGTGATCTTAAAGTTTCTCTCATAGGAATTCTAATTGTTTTATCTATATATTTTAAAAGTAAATCTTCTGGTAAACCTTTTGTTTCCTTACCAAATAATAAAAATACTTCTTTAGATTTTTTAACATCTATATCTGAATATACATGTTTTCCTTTTGTTGTTACAAAAAACATATCGTTTTCTTCTGGTTTATATTTATTTAAGAAATCATTTAAAGATTCATGAACTTCTATTTCTACTTTATCCCAATAATCAAGTCCTGCTCTTTTTACACTTTTTTCAGATATATCAAAACCCAAAGGCTTTACTAAATGCAATTTGGCACCAATCGCAGCACAAGTTCTTGCAATATTTCCTGTATTTTGTGGTATTTCTGGTTCAACTAATACTATATCTAATTTCATTTTTGTCCTCCTTTAAAATTTGTAACTACACATAAATATACATCCATGAATAAAAAAATTCAAGACAAAAAAATAATCAATACACTTATTTAATTAGTATATTGATTATTACATCTTTTATTATATTTATGCTAAACATTTTCTAAAATATCTCTCCTCTACATCCTCTGTTTCATTTTCTAAAACAAATAGATTTTTTTGATAAAATCCTATAGCTCTTCCCATTCTTTCATATGTTCCAAGTACTAAATATTTAAATCCATTATCTTCTGCAAATCTTTCTAAAGTGTTTAATAACTCTTGAGCTATACCACAACCTCTATATTCTTTTTTTACATACATTCTTTTAACTTCTAAAGTTTCATCATTAACAATTCTTCCACCGATTGTTCCTAATAAATTACCATCTTCGTCTATTGCTATTAAAAAACTTCCACCTTCTTTGATGTATTTATATAAATCTTCATTTAGAATTTCATCTTCTCCTATTGTAATTTCAAATTCATCTTTATATATGCTACTTATTAAATTTCTAATATCATATTTGTATTCGTTTTTATATTCTATAATTTTATAATTCATCATTTTTACCTCCCTATATATTTTTTAGGTGGCAAAAAGACAGTATTATCCTAGCAAAAATAATGGACAGCACAAATATTGCTTTTCCACAAGCCAAACAATACATATTCTATTTTGCCAAAGTTTGTCGAGTTTGCGTCTACGCACTTACTACCATCCGTACTATCCATTATTTCTCACCTCTTTTCTAAAATTATTTTAAATACAAAAAGTGCACAGTCAAACGCTGTGCACTATTAAAACACTCATGTATAAATAACAACCAACGTTTGAGCTTTAGCATTATAGGGCGTGTTCATTGTATTAATCAATACCTTAGAGTCGATATTGACTGCTATCCAGCTTATAATGTCTCCATTACTTCGCGGCAACAACCCATATCCCTATAGTAGCCTTACCTACCGATTTTTATTATTTTATTCATTGCTAATAAATATTAGCACAATATTTTTGATATGTCAATATATTTTACTGATTTTTTTAATATTTTAAGTAATATTTTATTAAAGATATGTATATCTCATTTTTTCTCTCTTAATCTCTTGTTTTTTCGTTTATTCTATTATATTAAAATAATATTTTAATATATCAAAATAATATTAAAAGGCAAGTAATAAATACTTGCCTTTAGTATTTAAATATCTATCAATTATTTATGCTAATTTAGATTTTATAGATATAATTCTATTTTTATATTTTTGTATTGATTTTTTAGTTTTCTCAATTTGACTTTCATATAAATTACTTAATAAATTATAATCTTCTTCTGATAAATCTTCTTCTTTAATCAATCCAGCTTTAAAATCTTTCTGCAGTTTTAAGCTTCTTTTTTCTTCTTCATTAGCTACAACTATTTCATCTTCAAAATAGATATTTCTTTGTGTTTTTATATTATTTATAGGTTCTACATATTCTTTTGGAGCTTCAATGTACTGCTTTCTATTTATTCCGAATACATTTCTAAAAAAACTCTTTATATTCTCTATCATTTTTCCTCCTACAATTCCTGGTCGTTTTTATTTGGTAATTGCTTTTCATACTGTTCACACAACTCTCTAGCTTGTCGTTCTTTATCCTGTAAGTCTGTTAATTCATCATCTAGTTCTCTAATACTTTTTTTACCCATTCTAGTTGTTCTTTCTTCACATAAATTTCCTTTAGCTGGATTATTATCAATCATTTTATCTATTTCTTCTTTTTGTTCTTGAATTCTTTCTTCTCTTTGTGCTCTTAATTGTTTGACTTCTTCCTCTGTAAATCTATATTTAGCAGGAACTTTATTTCTATCAAAATAAGCTCCTCCAATAACCGCCTTTTCGCCACCTACTAAAGCTAATTCTTCGTTGATAAACTCTACCATTTTTGCATCTCTATTTTTTACAGCCTCTGCAAATTTTCTACCATCTTCATCATATAAATATCTATATGCTTCCCAAATCTGATCCCCTCTAATATTCATATCATCTAAGCTTAGTAAAAGCAAAACACCTTCCTCGTCAGACTTCATAAGTTCAGTTAAACCAATCATTGCTCCTGGCACATCTTCTGACATTTTATAAATAATATCATCTATAGAATCATTTACATCTATTTTCTTTCTAGCAGTTGGATCATCTGGTAGAGTTTCTTCAGCATACATTTCAAAAGAAAACGCTTCTCTTACTGCTTTTCCTTCATCTTCTATACTCTTAACTGATGGTATAGTCAGATCAATATTATTTTCCTCCGCATATTTTACTAATCCCTCTCTAATACTTTTATCATCATAATTAAAGTCGTTACTTGCAATTCTACTATCTAAAACATCTAAGTTTCTTCGTAATGCTTCTGGAGTTGAGTATATTACAACAGAAGTATATCCTGAAAAATCTCCTAAATATATAAAATCATCTTTAACATATAATTGCTCATCTGCAAAAGGATGTCCCATCTCTTTTAATTCTTCTTTGAACAATTTACTCATATTCATTACTTGTGCTTCAGTTACAATTTCAGCCCAATTATCTTCAAGTTTTGTTAAAATTCTTCTTTTCATTTCTTCTGGATCTTCACAAATCTCTCCATATTGTTTCATTATTGCATCTGCTATCATTTCGGTTTTCTCATGGTCTATCTCTACTTTTGGAATTGAAATATCTTCTCCAGTAATTCCATTTTCTTGCATATATCTTCTATATGCTTGCTTTTTAGCTGTAATTTTTTCTATTTCAAAACATTTTTCTTTAAAAGCATTAGTATTATGTAATCTTCTTACTTCTTGCATTATTCTTTGATATTCTGCTCTAACAAATTCTGGTGTTCCATAAGCTATATCTGGTCTAAATTCATCTGGACGAGTTATACTGTCCTCATCTATTTTCAAACGTAAACTATCAATAATTTTACTTTCTCCTATAATTTTTTTAACAGAGTCCAAATCTCCAAAATTATACCAGTTTAAATTCATTATTTTAGAATAATTTTTTATTATATCGTCTTGAAATACTTGTGTATAATCACCTTGTTTTGCATTATTATTTACAACTCTATTTATATATCTAGCTAAACTTTGTACTTTTGCCATATCAATTTCTATTGGTTCTAATACATCTGAATTTGTAATCTCAATACCATTTTCTTCTGCATAAGATATATAAGTGCTTTTTAATTTTCTAACTCTATCTAAATAGATATCTCTATTATCTTCACTCTGCTTCTTATATAATGCCCTACTATATAAATCAAATATTCTTTTATTTATTCCATCTGGTGTGGCATAGAATATATTAATTTTTCCCCTCATTAAATCTTCTTCTGCTACTAAACCATCTTGTACTGTAATTGTATATCCAAAACCATTAAATTTTTCATAGTCTAATCCATGTAGCATTGCCATTCTAGCTAAATCACCATAGTGGTCATGAAAAAGTTCGTCATCATCTGGTATTTCTACTATTTCTGAAAGAAAGCTATTAGGTACTGCAGAAAACAAATCAGAATAATGTTCTGTAAAATATTGTCTTAATTCTTTTTCAAATGCTGTTGTATCTATTTTTTCTAATGTTTCATTTTCGCCTAAAGTTATAGATCGTAATACACCTTTATTTCTATCTCTTGTATTTGGTGTTTTTGCCCTTTTAACATATATTGAAACTAAAGCATTAATTATATTTTCATCTACTTCTGGATTCACTATATCTTTTATTCCTAAACTTTCTCTGTCATCACTTGATATTTCTGATAAGCTTCTAATACTTCTTAATATTTGTTCTATTTTCTTTATATTTTCAGTTAATTCACTTATTCTAATTTGTTTTTCACTCTCTGATAAATCTGATTTTTGTATATCAGCATATTGTAGTGCAAAGTCTCTATAAAGTTGTTGTATAGCATCTTCTACTTCCTTTTTTTCTACATTATAACTACTCATTACATAAACTCTCCTTTTTATTTTTTTATATCATATAATTTTCCTTTTCACAACAATTATAACAAGTAAGCAATTTTTGTTATAAAAAAATAATGTTTTCGTAATATTTTTGTAATGCTTGTTTTTTCAAAATTCTTCTTTATATACTTGTTACTTTTGGAATATCTTTTAAAGTATAAAAATAAAAATTCAATTATAGATTTACATCATTAATTACTTTATTTATTTTTTCTGTAATTTCCACAACAAAATCTAAAATTATATAATATGTATATATAAGTTCTTTATCCATAGAATTTCCAAATATTTGTGGTTCAAACATGTTAGATACAAAAAATCTTAGATAAATTTTATTATTCATTAGTACAATTTCAAAATCTATATCATATTTATTTTTAAAACTTATTAAACTTTCCATTACATCTGCAGTTAATATTTGCATAGCTAAAATCTTATTTTCTGAAAGAACATCAAAACTTTTTTCAAACTCCTCACTATCCATATTTATACTTAACTTTTTATTCTTTATAAAATTGTTTCTTGATATTTTTACATATCCATTTATATTTTTATTCCCCTTAGCAACTGCAAATATTCCCTCGAATATTTGCTCTACATTTCTACTTCTCCCGCTTCCAGTAACATTCTTTACATCAATATCTACCATTTTTATAAATACATTATCTGTTAATTTTCCTTCTATATAATCTGTACAATTATATCTATTAAAACAATGTGTTTCTATTTTTGACTTTATAAACTCTCTTTGAAGAAAATCGCCTTCTTCTTCCAAAAGTTTATACTTCAAATTATTATTTACTAATTTAACAAAACTAGATATGATTTCTTTTTTATATTTTTCCTTATACTTTCTTTTACTTCTTAAACAGATAAAACTATATATAGAGATTAATAACAAAATAAAACCAATAAGCACTATTCCCAGACTTTTATAGCCTTCTCCCACAAGACAACATATAAATCCAGATAACAATAATACTATTTTTATAATCTCTTCCCTTTTAGCTTTCTTTCTTAGTTCTTCTAAACTTTTAATATGACTTTCATATAATTTGTCATATATCTTATTAAATTTATCAGTATTTTCATTTTTTATTAATATTTTTTCTTTATTTATTTTTTTATTGTTTCCTTTAGAAATACTAATTATAGTTAATATAAGTAATGTAGGAGTTAAAATAAATGCAATCAAAGATATAATAATTGCTAAAGTATTTAAAGAAATATATGAACTAAAAATTGCCAATAAAATTACCAAAAGTATAATTATTATACATATAACATAAATTAAATTTTTCATCTGTTCTCCTTTTATTTTTTATATTTATATCTTATCTCTTTAATAATATTAAAATTATATATTAAATTTAACATATAAGAAAATTTTTAACAATATTAAAGCTTAATGTATAATAATTTATTATAAGCAAAAAGCAAGGAAAATAATTCCCTGCTTTTAACTTAAAAATATCTTAATTATTAATCTAAAGATGGGCCATCTGCACTTTTTTTGCATGAAGGCCTAATTGTTCCTCCTCCATTTGGATTAAATGGACGTGCTTTTTTCTTCATTTCTTCTATTATATTTTTAGATTTATCATATAATCTTCTCTCTTTTCCATTGTCTGCCACATTTAAATCAGAAAAACTTACATTAAAGAAATCTTCAGGTTCATTTTCTGGATAAGAACCATCTTTACTATGTATCGCAGCAGAAATATCTATAAATTTTACTTCTCCATTATCTAAGATAGCATTCCATGCGTGACCAACTTCTACTCCATCAGATAATATGGATCCTGTTATAAATTCACATGGCAGATTAAATTCATCACACACGTCTTTAAAAGCTGCTGCAAAGTCTCTACAAACTCCATATTTCGTTGCAAATAAATCTCCTAATCTATAATCTTTTCTGCTTTTTATTTTCTCTGCACTTTCATAACATTTTCTTGCATTTTCAATTAATGTTATTAATTCGTTATTAGGATTATTCTCTTTTTGTAACTCTTCTAAAAGTCTATTACATTTTTCTAACTCACTAAGTTTAACATACCCATCTATTTGTGATGTAATTGGAATTAGATGCTTTCTATATTTAAGTGAAATTTCTTTAAAGTATCCATAACCTTTTGCTGAATCTAATGTTGAATAATCATAATTAAACCTTTCTACAAAGAAATCAAATATAGCTTTATATTTTTCTTTCTCTGACATATCTTCCGAAATACTCTTACGCAAGTATGAAATAACATAGTCTTTAGCCATTTTTCTATTCATATCAATAATCTCTTGTTTTTCTTCAGCTGTAATTATAGCTTGTCCTGTCATAGGTTGGAATATCATTTTTTTATTTTGATTATAATATAACATTCTAATTAATTCATGAATTCTTGATTTATCTAATTCATTAAATTCAGAAGTATATCTTATTATATCGTCTATAGAATATCTTTTCTTTTGGCCTTCTAGTCTTTCACAAATATTAGAAAAATATTCTGATACTTCTTCTACTTCTGTATTTTCATCTACTGGATATCTAAGTATTATACTTCTTCTAGTATATGGAGTAGTATACACAAAATTACTTCTTCTAAAAAACTCTTTATCCATTTTATCATCTGGACTTTTAGTTAAAGCTTCATATGTACTTATTCTATCAATACTCCAAGCACGTCCAGGCATTTCTATTTGATGAATTGCATAAATAACTCTTTTATCTCCTTTATAAGAATCAAAACTACTTATACCATATGTATATTCTGGCCTTTTATCATCCTCGTTTAATTCATCATATAAATCATTCATTATTGCTTTATTTTCATCAGAAAGAGAATCATAATCTAACATTATATATGCATATCCATTTCCAAATGAAAAAATAACAGAATCAAAATCAGAATTTGTTAAATACATATCTTCACCATTTTCGTCTTGCCAGCTAACATTTATCTCATTAGCACTTGACATCACAGTAATTATATTTTTCCTATATAACTGTTTTACCGGCTTTCTTACAGGAGTTTCTATTAACTCTGAAATATCACTTTCCATATCAATTATTTTAAAATTAGATTTATCTCTTTTTACATCTTTAACTTTCATAATTATTAACCTTTCATTTATATTATTATTTATTATCTTAATTTTTATATAAAAGTCATTATCCATAATAAATAATAAAAGCTAAACACTTTTATTATACAATAGTTTACATAAATTATCAAGAATTCATAATTTATTCCTTTAATTATCTTATTTAAAAACAAAAAAAAT
>CALWZY010000003.1 GCA_944386155.1 uncultured Clostridia bacterium
ATTTTTTTGTATAATAATTGAAGTAATAGAAAAGAATATTATTAAAATTATAAATAAAAAAAAAAATAATTTAAAATAATAAAAAAAAAATAATAATAATAATAAATAACTGTAATAAATAAATGTAGCTAAATATAGCTACATTTATTTATTTCTCTCATGTCTTTTAATTTTCTTATTTAATTTATGCTTACTATTCATAATTTTCAAGAAGTGCATTTAATGAAGAATAGCCAATTACATTTATTCCTTTTGATAATTCTTCTCTATCTTCATTTGTTAAATATTCCACATCTATATCTGTTTTTTCATATAACTTTTTTTCATTATCTTCGTTTAAATTATATACTACTATATACCCATCTTCTATTTCTACTAAATAATGTTCATTGCACATTCCTTCAAATTCTTTAAATAGTGACACTTCATTTTCAGAAAACTCTACTATTCTCCATCCAGGATAATTTTTTTCTATATCTTCTTTACTCATATTTACCATATCATAAGGTACTTCTACTGAAGATGTAATTGTATGATTACAATCTTTATAATATTTATTTAGTATAATAGTAGCTTTATATGATATTTTTCTTTCTTCTTGAGATGTCTCTTCTAATATATTTTCGTCTACTATTTCTGTAATATTTTCTTCAATTTTATTATTAATAGATATTAAGTTATCATTTTCTTTATCTGAAATACTAAACCTATAGATTAAAAAAATTAAAAATAAACAAATTATAAAAGTAAATAATATAACAAAAAATCTCTTCATAATACCAATCCTCTTTTTCTTATTATTGGTATTATTTCCTGTTATTATACATTTTTATTTATATTTATGTTTTCATTTATTTTTTAAAATACCATTTTCTATTTATATTTTTCAATATCTTCAATATCTCCATATTTATTAACCTTTATTATTATCTCTCCATCTCTATCTGTTCTATATACTCTACTATTTAATTTGTTTAGTCTATCTATAACAGATTTACTTGGATGTCCATAATTATTATTTCTTCCAACTCCAATTAGTGATATTTTTGGAGATACTAAATCTAATATATTTTGAATTGATGAAGTTTCTGCACCATGGTGCGCTACTTTTAAAACTGTAGATTTTAATATTTTTTTATTATTTTTATATTTTTCCACTAAAGCACTTTCCGCTTCATTTTCTATATCTCCAGTAAAAAGCATACTAAACTTTTTATAATTTAGTTTAAATACTAATGCATTATTATTTATCGAATTTTCTAAAACTTTTCTTTGTTTATCAGGCCATAATACATCTATATATGTATTTTCATCTAAATATATTTTATCTTTTGCTTTTAATAATATTATTTCAGTATCACTCTTTTTAATTTTCTCTAGTAATAAGTCTAAATTATCATATTTTTCAAATTGGATTGGAAGAATTATTTTTTCTACTTTTATATAATCTAATAAGCTAATTATTCCCCCAACATGATCAAAATCTAAATGAGAAATAATTATATAATCTAGTTTTTTTATCTTCCTTTTTAAGAAATATGGTTTCAAAATATTTTCTCCGATGTCATAATACTCATTTCCTCCACCATCTATTAATATTTTTTTATTATTTTCTGTATTTATAAATGTGCAATCCCCTTGTCCTACATCTAAAAAGCATATTTCTATTTTTTCTTTTTTAAAAATATTAATTTTAAAATAACTGATAAATATAATTAATAATATAGTTATTAAAATTAGAACTTTACGAATTAATATCTTTTTATTCATATTTAGATTTTTATCTTTATTTTCATTATTATTAAATCTTTTTAAAATATTCGAAACTTGTATCTTAATTTTTTTTAATTTATTTATTAATTGATTTTTTGAATTTTGGGTTAATAACATATAAAATAAGTAAATTATAATATAAAAAATTATTATTTCAATAATAGAGGGACTAGATGTTAAAATTGAGGAAAATGGAATTTTTGATGAATAAAAAGCTATTTTATCTACTAAATCTAATATAAATGAAATAAAATAATTTAAGATAAAAAAGTTTGGAATAATTAAATATATAATCCCCAATATTTCTAATAAGATTACAAGAGGACCAATTAATAAATTAGGGATAATATATGTAAGAGAAATATTATTCATACTATAACTCATAACTGGAATTATCATAAGATTTGAAGAAATACTTATAATGATAGACGTTTTAATATATTCTTTTACTTTATACTTAAAGTTTTTTCCTTTTGTTTTAGAAATCAATTTTTCAATATTTGAATAAAACATGATTATTCCCATAGTAGTTAAATATGAAAGCAAAAATCCAAGATCAAATATAAAATATGGATTTATTACTAATAAAACTATTGCTGAAAATAATAAATTATTTAAAACATCACTTTTTCTAAATATTAGCTTACTTAATAGAAGTACTATTCCCATAATTACAGCTCTTGCCACAGATGCAGTAAAACCAATAATATATAAAAACATAATTAAAATAATTATCAACATTATTTTCTTTAATCTATAATTATTTATTATTTTATCAAATATAGCTCCTATAAAAATAATAATAAAAGAAACATGTGTACCAGACACAGCAAGTATATGAGATATACTACTTTTATTAAAATTTTCTACTACTTCCTCTTCTATCAAATCTGTATTTCCAATTAATATACCTATTAATATTCCGGGATTAGTATCTATATTCTTAGTTACTCTTTTAATAACAAACTCTATTATTTTATATCTATAATATTTAAATTTATCATATTTGTTTTTTATAAGTATAATATCTATACTTTTTTCTATATCTATACTTCCATAAATATTTTTCCTTTTTAAATATTCTTCATAATTGAAAATCTTAAAATTATTATATGATGATATATTATCTATTTTTCCAATAACTCTTATATAATCTCCTGGAAATATATTTATAGTTTCATTTTTATTAATGTAACTTATAATTTTTACATTTTTATTTTTAAAAGAAATAATCTTATTATTTAGTACAATATAATCAATCTCTATTTCAAAAGAATATTTATAATCACTTTCTTTTATATTACTAGAAACTATACCATATACATTAACATTATTAGTATTTTGAGCTACAATACTATATACTTTATCTTCTGTCTTTTCTTTATTAAAAGTAATTATATAAATATATATATTACTAACAATTATAGATATTAAAAATACTGTAAATATTTTGTATATTTTTGTTAATCTTGATTTATTCTTTTTATCATCTAAGAATTTATTATATATCAATTTATATGTTCTATTTTTTTCTTTTATTTTCTGTTCTTCTTCATTTTTTCTATTTTCTCTATTTTCTTTATTGTCTATTTTAATAAAATAAAAGATTATTATAATTAAAATAATTGTAAAAAATAAATTTGCTAAAATTAAAAAGACTATACTTTTAATAAAGTATAGTCCTAAAATAATCCCAATAATAAATCCTGATGTTATAATTTCTAAATTATTTATATATATCTACTCCTATTTGATAATTCTTCTTGCCTCTATATAATTTCTTACATAATAGCTATCTGATAAACTTGTTATCTTTACACCATCTGATGGATTTGAAGCATGTATAAATTTATTGTTTCCAATATAAATTCCTACATGTCCCGTAAATATTAATAAATCTCCTACTTTTAGCTTTGATTTTGATACTTTTGTACCATTTTTTATTTGATCTGATGAAGTTCTATTTAATTTATATCCAAAATGTCCATATACGTATTTTGTAAATCCTGAACAATCAAATCCTGTTTTTGGAGATGATCCTCCACTTACATATTTATATCCTAAATATTTTTTTGCATATGCTACTAATTCTTTTCTCTTTTTGTCTGCAGAAGATGATGAGCTACTTTCTTTTTTTGGTGTTTCCTCTTTTTTATCTTCTTTCTTTTCTTCTTTAGAAGCTACTTTCTTTTCTTCAACTTTATCTAAATCAATAACTTCTATTTTTCTTTCTCCAGATCTTGATGTAGGTTTTTCATCAATAGTAACTAATGATTTTAATACATATCCTTCTAAATTATCTGAAGTTTTAACTTTATACCAACCATCTTTTTCTTCAAGTACTGTAATAACTTCATTTTCCTTTAGACCACCTATTGATTTATAATCAGTTCCTGGTCCTTCTCTTAAATTAGCTGCACTCGCAGATAAATATGCTGATTTATTAATTTCTTTATCTGAAGAATCTTCTTTATTATCTTCTTCAGAATTATTCTTAATTTCTAATAATTTATGATTTGGTAGCCAACCAGCCTTATTTTTATATGTAACATAAGACCAATTAGATACTGTTCTTTCTACTTTAACTTTTGTATTCTTTTTTAATGAATCTATTTTTGAAGATGATAATGTAGGCATTAAATATAAATTAGAATCTGAGTTTAAAGTATTTCCTATTTTAGAATCTTTCTGCTCATCAGCTTTTTTATCATTATTATCTGATTCATTATTAGTATTTTCAGAATTGTTATCCACATTTTCTGAACTTTCTGAAGTTGTATTACTATTTTCTTCTTTTGATAAATCAACTTTTACATAATCTTTATGAATATATCCTTCTTTACTTTCATAAGTAATTTTGTAAAAGTCTCCCTCTTCAGAGATTACTTCTACTTCAGTATTTTTTGAAACTGTTTCAACTATAGATGAATCTGTGCTTGCTTTTTCTCTAATTCTTACAGAATTTCCTGTAACTTTTCCTGTTGCAGCAAAAACTGATGAAGCACTAATCATACATAATATTGCAGTCCCGAATAAAGTCATAGTAAATTTTTTATTCATAATTTATTAAAACCTCACTTTTTTATTAACAGGTTTAGTATATATTATTTCATATATCTTTGTCAATCTACTTATTTTAGAAAACTCATAGTAATTTAGGCATATTACTATGAGTTTTCTATATTTTTTATTGATTTTTAAAGTTTATTTATTTTCTTTATGAATCTTGCACATCTTCTAAATCTAGTTTAATATGTACATCTTTTAGTTGTTCTTCTGTAACTTTTGAAGGAGCTCTCATTAATAAATCTCTTGCTTTTTTATTTTTTGGAAAAGCTATAACTTCTCTTATATTATCTTCTCCAGCAATAAGCATTATGATTCTATCTATTCCAGGAGCAGCTCCAGCATGTGGAGGTGTTCCATAACTAAATGCATTATATAAAGCACCAAATCTATTTTTTACATCCTCTTCCTTATATCCAGCAATTTCAAAAGCTTTTATCATAATATCTTGATCATGATTTCTAACAGCACCAGAAGCTATTTCATATCCATTACAAACTAAATCATATTGATATGCATAAATATCTAATGGATCTTTAGTATTTAGAGCTTCTAGTCCTCCTTGTGGCATTGAAAATGGATTGTGATTAAAATCTATTGTTCCTTCGTCTGATAATTCATACATAGGAAAATCTACTATCCAACAGAATTTAAATATATCTTTTTCTATTAAATCTAACCTTTTTCCAAGTTCTATTCTAACATTTCCTGCAATCTTTTGAGCTTTTTCAAACTCATCTGCAACAAAGAATATAGCAGAATTTTTGCCAGCATCTAAAAGATTAATTAATTTATCTTTTTGATCTTCTGAAATAAATTTAGATATACCTCCTGTTAAATTAGATTCTTCATCTACTTTAACCCACGCTAATCCTTTGGCTCCAAATTCTTCTACTGCATATTCTGACATTTGATCAAAGAATTTTCTTGGCTTATCAGACATATTATCTGTTTTAATTACTTTGATTGTTTTTCCTTTAAAAGCATTAAATTCTGTATCTTTAAAAATTTCTGTAGCATCTTCTATTACTAGAGGATTTCTTAAATCAGGTTTATCTGTACCGTATTTTTCCATAGCTTCTTTAAATGGAATTCTCTTAAAAGGAGCTTCAGTAATCTTTAAAGTACTATTTTTCTTAAATACGTTTGGTATTACTCTTTCTAGCACTTCAAAAACATCTTCTTGAGTTGCAAAAGACATTTCCAAGTCTAATTGATAAAATTCACCTGGAGATCTATCAGCTCTTGGATCTTCATCTCTAAAGCATGGTGCAATTTGGTAATATTTATTAAAACCTGATATCATAAGAAGTTGTTTAAATTGTTGTGGTGCTTGTGGAAGTGCATAAAATTCTCCTGGATGTAATCTACTTGGTACTAAAAAGTCCCTTGCACCTTCTGGAGATGAATTTGCTAAAATAGGTGTTTGTATTTCAGTAAATCCTTCTCTATCCATCTCATCTCTCATTGTTTTTAATATTCTAGATCTAAGTAAAATATTTTTATGAATTTTATCATTTCTTAAATCTAAAAATCTATATTCTAATCTTAAATCTTCTCTTACAGAACCATCATTTTGTTTTTGATTTATTTCAAATGGCAAAACATTTCTACATTTTCCAAGTACACGTACATCTGTTGCAATAATTTCAATATCTCCTGTTGGGATATCTTTATTTTTACTACTTCTTTCTGATACTTTTCCTGAAAAAGAAACTGCACATTCTGTTGTAAGATCTTTTGTTTTTTTGTCCATTTCCTCATCATCAGAAATAATAATTTGTGTAATTCCAAACTCGTCTCTTAAATCAATAAATTTCATTTTTCCTAAGTTTCTAATTCTTTGTACCCATCCTGCAAGTCTTACTTCTTGTCCTACATTTTCAATTCTTAATTCTCCGCAATTATGTGTTCTGTATTCATTCATAAAAATTCCTCTTTTCTACTAAAATGTTGATTAAAATTATATATCAAAAATCCCAATATATCAATAGTTTTATAAACTTATTATTATAAACTTATCATAATTTTCTATCTTTTAATTTTATTATACATTATGGGGATTTTATATTAAAAATTGTAAATTATTTCTTTTTTTGTTATAATTAATATAGTACTGTAAGTTTTTTTATCTTAAGGAGGCATTCAAAATGGAAAAGCACTATGAGATTGTTTGTGAGGAAAGAGTATTCAAAACCCCGAGAATGGAAGGCGTACGTCGGACTCTAAGGGCTGAAGATGGTGATGAGTTCACTCACACTATCATCAAGTCCCAGCCAAGTGTGGCAATTATCGTTCGAAAGGAAGGAAAAATTGCTTTCATAAAGCAACTTCGGTCTACGACCGGCAAGTACTATCTCGAGATTCCGGCTGGACTTCTGAATGAGGGCGAAGGCTCCATTCTTGACGCTGCAAAGCGTGAAGTCCGTGAGGAAACGGGTCTGATTGCAAAGGATGTCAAACTCCTTGTGCACGGGCCGTCCCTTCTGGATCCGAGTAAGTCCGATGAGGACTTTGGGGTCGCCATTGCGAGTGTTTGTGGCGAAAAGAAGCAGGTGCTGGATGAAAACGAGCGCATTGATTCCCGTATCATTTGGCTTCCCGAAAACGAGGTTTTCTCTCGTCTTAAGGAGCAGATGTCCACGGGTAGGCCGTTTTTTGACGAACTGTTTCTGTCTGGTCACACCATGTACGCGCTCCTTGCGTACAACTTTCTGCGCAACTAACGCGCTGTGAGAGGAGGTCTTTACGAGGCTCGGGAGTTCCCGGGCCTCGCCCCTTTTTATTCTCAAACATAATTTATCTAAATCATATATATTTTTTTATTTTTATTTTTTTATTTTTATTTTTATTTTTTCTTTTGCTTTTTTATTATTTTACTATAATAACTGTAAACATTCATTTAAACATTCTTTGGTAAATCTATTTAATTCTTTAAAATTTTCTTCTGAAGAATAATTTTTTATTATTTTATCTTTTACTAAATATGCCATATCATATTCTTTATCAGTTATTTCATTTTTATCTAGTGCTTCTTTTAATTCATCTTCATCTAATATTATAAAATTATTATTTTTAGTTTGAACTACATCTAAATATAAATCTTCAGCATATGGAACATCCTCTATATAAATTCTCCTTGCAATATCAAAATACGTTTCTACAAAATTGTATTTTTCATCAAATATAGCACTTATTACGCAATTATCTTCTACTCCATATATTTGTAACCACGAATATCCATCTGCATGCATACATTCTTTTCCATTATCTCTTGGTACAAACCAACTTTTTTTTACTTTATCTGATATTACTAAATAAGCAATAATCTTTTTGTTTTTATATTCTTTTTCTATTTTTGCACATCTTTTACTTATAATATTTTTATGATTTCTATAATCTGCATATTTTATTTTCATATTTTCATCTCTTTTCTAAACTTTATTAATCCTACTATTATTTATTATGACTACTATTACATTATTATTTTATTATATATTCTCTATTATTCTTATCCTATTTTACTATAAAATTAGACTAAAAAATAAAGCAAGTAATATAATTTATTACCTGCTTTAAATTTAAAATAATCCACTAAACTATTCTGTGATAGTCATTATCATTCCTGCATCATCTACGTAATTATCATTATCTCTAATAGAAATTCCATCTTCATATACAGTCATTGATTCAGCATTAAATAATTTTTGTCCCTTTTCATCACAAACGTATTTATCATCTCCAGTATCATTACTGTATGAAATAAAGAATCTTCCTTCACCTAAATAAGTACATTCTTTAGCACCTCTTATTGGCTCAAATTGTTGATTTCCTTCTTTATCACATATTGTAACAAATCTTGTTCCACTATCATTTACTGTAATAACTCCATAATATCCTTCATCAGAAATAGCAGTTATTGATTCAGCATTTTTTTCTTTAACAGAAATTTGTTTTTTACCATTTATATCATAATAACCAAAGCTTATATCATAATCTCTATTCTTTTCATTATATTTTTCAGTCTTTACTGCTAATAAATCATCATTAAATTCTCCATAAACAGCATCAACATTTTTAACAATAGTTGTTGATTTTCCTGTTTCTTCATTAATTTTAACTAATTGGTTATCATAATCTAATAATACTAAATTATCATCTTCTACTGATATTATTTTTTCAATTAATCCTTTGACTGTAACATTTTTTGCTACATCTACTAAATAAACATCATCATATTTGTCTGTAATTATATTTTCTGCAACACCTTTAGTAAATTCTTTTAATTTTTCATTATCTGCAGATAATTTTAATATCCAATTACCTTCAAAATCTATAATTCCATATTGAGTCTCTGCTTTATCATAATCATCAATCTCTTTTTTTACAAGAGCACAATCAGCAAGAGCATCTTCAGAAAGTATTTCATCAAAAGCTCCATTATTTTCATCTGTAGTAATTATTCTTCCTGTTTTATCTATAATTGCTTTTTTATAATTATCTTTTATAATTAACGCATATCCTTCATCAGAAAATTCTGTAACATTTGTATACTCTTCAGGTAATTTAAATACTACTTTTCCTTCAGTATTTATACATATCCATTGATTGTTTAATTTGCTCCAAGCTAAATCACTTCTAAATTCTCTTTTCTCTGTTGTAACAATAGCTTGTGGAGCTTGTTCAGTAACTGTATTTTCTGCTGAAGTATTTTCTGTTAAATTCTCTGCAAGTTCGTCTAGAGCTTCTTCAACATCTTCTTCTAATTTTTCACTCTTTTCTTTATTTTCAAAATATTCTTCAATTTCTTCTCTAAATATTAAATAAAATCCACCAGCTAATACAGCTAATATTAGAATGATAATTATAAATATTTTGAATTTTGATTTTTTCTTTTTAGGTTTTTCTGTTTTAGGCTCTACTTTAGGTTCTGCTTTAGCTTCTACTTTTTTTTCTTCTACTACTTTTTCTTGTTTTTCTGGTTCTTCTTTCTTTACTACTTCTTCAGCATCTTTTACTTCTTCTTGTTCTTTTACATCTTCTTTTTCAGAAGCATTTTCTACATTTGTAGATTCTTCCATTGGCTCTTCTTTTACTTCTTCAGTTTTTTCTACTTGTTCAGATAATTTAGAGCCACAATTTGTACAAAATAAACTATTTTCAGGAACTTCTTCTCCACATTTTTTACACTTCATATCTCATATCTCCTTTACAAGATTTATAAATAATTTTTAATAATTATATAATAAAACTATATTAAATTCTACTACTAAATTACTAAAATTTATTTTAAATAATTATTTTTTCTTATTTCTATTATATTCTTTGCTAGCCTTAACTAATGCAACAAATAAAGGAGCTGGTCTATCTGGCCTTGATTTAAATTCTGGGTGAAATTGTCCTGCTATAAAAAATGGATGTTTTTCATATTCAACAATTTCTACTAATTCTCCATCAGGAGAAGTTCCAGAACAAATTAATCCCTCTTTTTCAAATGCTTCTTTATAATCATTATTAAATTCAAATCTATGTCTATGTCTTTCTTCTATATTTTCTGTCTTATATATTTTATATGCTAATGAGTTTTTCTTAATTTTACATGGATATTTTCCAAGTCTCATTGTACCACCTTTTTTAGTAATTCCTTTTTGGTTTTCCATTATATGAATAACAGGATTTTTAGTATTTTTATCAAACTCAGCAGATGATGCATCTTTTAAATTTAAGATATTTCTTGCAAACTCAATTACAGCAAGTTGCATTCCTAAACATATTCCTAAAAAAGGTATATTATTTTCTCTTGCATATTTTATTGCTTCTATTTTTCCTTCTATACCTCTATTTCCAAATCCACCAGGAACTAAAATTCCATCATACTTTCCAAGGATTTCTTTTACATTATCTTTATTTATTTTTCCGGAATCAACAAATCCGACTTTTACATTTACATTATTTGCGAATCCACCATGTTTTAAACTTTCTGCAACAGATAAATAAGAATCTTCAAGTTTCATATATTTTCCAACTATAGCAATATTTATCTCATCTTTTATTTTTCTAATTTTATTTATCATTGACTCCCACTTACTATTGTCAGGTTTTGTATTTTTTAATTTAAGTGTTCTACATATCGCGTCTCCTAAACCTTCTTTTTCTAGTAAAAGTGGTACTGCATATAAATTATCTGCAGTTAAATTTTGAATAACATTTTCTTTTTTTACATTGCAAAATAATGCTAATTTTTCTTTTATTTCTTCTGGTATTTTTTCATCTGATCTACAAACTAAAATATCAGGTTTAATTCCCATTGATTGTAAATCTTTTACTGAATGTTGTGTTGGTTTTGATTTAATTTCTTTAGATCCAGAAATATATGGAAGTAATGTCACATGAACATAAGCAACATCTCCATCTTCTTTTTCTAATCCTACTTGTCTTATTGCTTCTACTAAAGCTAATCCTTCAATATCTCCTATAGTTCCACCTAACTCTACTATTGAAATATCTATATCAGTTCCCTCTATTGAATAAATATTTTCTTTAATCTCATTTGTTATATGAGGTATTACTTGAATTGTTTTTCCTAAATATTTTCCTTCTCTTTCTTTATTTATAACACTTTGATAAATTTGCCCTGAACTAATTGAAGATTTTTTTGTTAAACTTTCATCAATAAATCTCTCATAATGTCCAAGATCTAAGTCTGTTTCTGCACCATCATCTGTAACAAAAACTTCTCCATGTTCATATGGGCTCATTGTCCCTGGGTCTATATTTATATAAGGATCAAATTTTTGTATTGTTACTTTGTACCCCCTATTTTTTAATAGTCTTCCAAGTGATGCTGCAGTAATACCTTTTCCAAGTCCAGATACTACTCCTCCTGTTACAAATACGTATTTTTTGTTCATATTGTAATACCTCTCTTTCTCCAAAAACAAAAAAACAGACTAAAAAAATTGGTTTTTTTTTTAATCTGTTTCGCACAAAATTAATATGAATTTATATTAACACTTAATTATAATTTATTCAATAGTTTTATTAATTTATTTTGTAATTAATTTATATTTAATCTAATTTAATTTACTTCTAACATTGTGTTTCTATCTATTGTAAGAATCTCATTACCGTTTTTTCCAATTGAAAAAGAAATTGTAAAAGTTCCTCTGTTTTGTTCAGACTCTATTTCAGCCATATAACTTCTAATTACTTCTGCGTATTTTTCTGTTTCTTCTTTATCAGTTATCTTAGAAAACTCTATTGCTATTATATCTCCATCTGAAGCTGTATCTGCTATATATTGTTTATAATCAGAAATTACTAATAACATTAATTGTCTTGTTATATCGTAACTAATACCTGTTCCAGAATAATTTTTTAATGCAGTTAAATCAACAGCTCTATTTTCATTTAAGACATATTCTCCACTTTCATTTGAAGTGCCATTATTTACAGTATTTGCATCATTAATATCATTTGTCAAAGTATTCTCTTCTGCTTCTCCATTTACATCATTTCCTGTAGTAACTTGACCATTTGAATTAGAAGATTGACTCTCTTCTTCAGAAGTTCCTTTTAATGAATCTATTACTTCTCCAAAAGAGTAACCTTGTACTACAATCTTAAATCCTAAAAATCCTATTATCGCTAATAGTATAATGATTATTATTGCTAAAATTATAGTAATAATTTTGTCTTTTATCATAATTAATTCCTCCTTAAATAAATTATTAAATTTATTTTAATTTTATTTTTTAATTATTTTCCTATTTATTTTTACTACTTAAACGATATTTATCTTCTTTGTTTTACAGCTTCATAGATTATTATTCCAGCAGATACTGAAGCATTAAGCGAAGTTATCTTTCCTTTCATTGGGATTTTAACAAGCATATCGCAATTTTCTTTTACAAGTCTACTAATTCCAAAACCTTCACTTCCTATTACTATTGCTATATTACCTTTTAAATCTTGATTATAGTAATATGTATTAGTATTCATGTCTGTTCCAATAATCCATAAGCCATTTTCTTTTAATTTTCTTATAGCTTCATTAATATTGTTAACTCTTGCAATTTTCATATGCTCTACTGCTCCTGCTGAAACTTTGCTTACAGTACTATTTACTGTAACAGATCTTCTTTTAGGAATTATTATTCCATGTACTCCAGCAGTCTCTGCTGTTCTTATTATAGAACCTAAATTATGAGGATCTTCTATTCCATCTAATATTAATATAAATGCGTCCTCATTTCTTTGCTCTGCTAAATCTAAAATATCTTCAATTTCACAATAATTAAATGGTGGAACTATTGCAATTACTCCTTGATGATTATTAGTTTTAGACATAAAATCTAATTTTGATTTTTCCACCTCTGTAACTACAACTTTATTTTCTTTAGCAATAGCGATTATTTTATTAATTGATCCGTGTTTTTCCCCAGCTTGTACAAATATTTTGTTTATATCTCTATCAGAATTTAGTAATTCTAAAACAGCATTTCTTCCTTCAACAATATCATCATATGAATTCTCTTCATTTTCATAATTATTTCTTTTTTCTTGAAGGCTATTGAACTCTTTTTTACTATTTTTATTATTTCTACTATTTCTATTGTTTTTATTTATTTTATTTTCTTTATTATTATATTGTTTTTTGTTCTTTTTGTCACTACTAAAATTATTTTTCATACATACCTCTTTATATTAAATTATTGTTCATCATCATCTAATTTTAAAACTGATAAGAAAGCTTCTTGTGGTATTTCTACATTTCCTATTTGTCTCATTTTCTTCTTACCTTTTTTCTGTTTTTCTAGTAACTTTTTCTTTCTTGTAATATCTCCACCATAACATTTAGCAAGTACGTCTTTTCTCATTGCAGATAAAGTTTCTCTTGCAATTATTTTTCCACTTACAACTGCTTGAATTGGTATTTCAAATAGTTGTCTTGGAATAACTGTTTTTAACTTTTCTGCCATTTTTCTACCTCTAGTGTATGCTGAATCTTTGTGTACAATAAATGAAAGAGCATCTACTGATTCATTATTTATATAAATATCAAGTTTTACTAGTTCAGCCCTTCTGTATTCTTTAAATTCGTAGTCTACTGAAGCATAGCCTTTTGTCTTAGATTTCAATGTATCAAAAAAGTCATATATTATTTCATTTAATGGAAGTTCATATTCAAGAGTTACTCTGCTTGAATCTAAATACTTCATATCAATATATTTTCCTCTTCTTTTTTGGCAGATATCCATTACATTTCCAACAAAGTCTTTTGGAAGCATTATCTCTGCTTTAACTATTGGCTCTTCAATGTAACTTATCTCTTGTGTAGGTGGAAGATCTGTTGGATTATATAATTCTATTACTTCTCCATTAGTCTTATGGACTTTATAAATAACTGATGGAGCTGTTGTAATTAAACCTAAATCAAATTCTCTTTCAAGTCTTTCTATTACAATTTCTAAATGTAATAATCCTAAAAAGCCACATCTAAAGCCGAATCCAAGTGCTACAGAAGTTTCTGGTTCATATTCTAATGCAGCATCATTTAATTTTAATTTTTCTAAAGCTGTTTTTAAATTTTCATATTCACTTCCATCTAGTGGGTACATCCCACAGTAAACCATTGAATTTGCTTTTTTATATCCTGGAAGTGGTTTATCTGCTTTATCATATTTATGTGTTATTGTATCACCAACATGAAGATCTGATACTGTTTTTACACTAGCTGCAATATAACCTACTTCTCCGGCTTTTAACTCTTTAGCAGGAATATATTCACCTGCTCCAAAATATCCAACTTCTGTAACAGTAAAAGATTTATTAGTAGCCATAAATAATATTTCGTCTCCTTCTTTTACTGTACCTTCTTTTACTCTTACATAACTTATTGCACCTTTGTAATTATCATAAAAAGAATCAAATATTAAACATTGAAGTTTGCCATTTTCATCACCTACTGGTGGCTTTATATCTGTAACTATTTTTTCTAATACTTCTTCAACATTTAATCCAGATTTTGCAGAAATACATGGAGCATCATCAGCTGGAATTCCTATTATATCTTCTATCTCTTTTTTTACTTCATCAGGTCTTGCATTTGGAAGATCTATCTTATTTATAACTGGTAGTATTTCTAAATTATTATCTAAAGCTAAATAGACATTTGCAAGTGTTTGAGCTTCAACACCTTGGCTACTATCTACTACTAAAATTGCTCCTTCACATGCTGCTAGACTTCTAGATACTTCATAATTAAAATCTACATGTCCTGGAGTATCTATTAAATTTAAAATATATGTTTTACCATCTTTAGCTTTATACTCCATTCTAACTGCTTGAGATTTAATAGTAATTCCTCTTTCTTTTTCTATATCCATATTATCTAGAACTTGACTTTCCATTTCTCTTTTGGATAATACTCCTGTCATCTCTATCAATCTATCTGCTAATGTTGATTTTCCATGATCAATATGTGCGATTATACTAAAATTTCTAATTAACTCTTGTTTGTGCACGGTTTATTCCTTTCTTTATATTAAACTTTTGCAATATATATTTTAACACAGTATCCTTGAAAATTACAATATATAGGCAATAAATATACATAAGAAAAATTTTTTGCATTATCTAATAAAAAAATATTCTAATTATAATTAATTTATAATTAGAATATTTTTATTTAATCTTATCTTACTTTTCTACTTGGTTTTATTATCTAATGAATTTTATATTATAAACCAAATTGCACCACTTGGAATTGCATATAATACTATTCCTGCTGAAACAACCCATGCCCAATCTGGAATATTATATTCACCTACATCTATAGTTTTAAATCCTTTGTTTTCGTTTATAAATTCTTTAACTTTATCTATAGCATCATCTATAAAAGTTCTTTCAATAGGAGCTTCATCAGTAAAATCTACTTTATAGTTATCTATTCCATCTGCAGTAAATTTTGTTGTAAATTCTCTTGATTCTCCTGGAGCTATGTCATTTACTGTCATATATCTTGTTTGAAGTAATATATCTCCATCATAAGCTCTAACTCTTATATATTTTTTAGCAATAGTAGAAGATGAAGTATTTACTACTTTCCCTGTAAAACTACCTTGCCTTTTATTTGCTTTTACTTCTATTGTTTCGACATTTAATCCTTCTTCTGATTTTGTAATATCTGTATTTTCTGATAAATTATTATATGAATTATTAAGGATTACATCTGCTGCAAATGTTGAGAAAAAGAAAAACGCTATTACTATAAGAGCATATGTGCCCAACGTTTTCAATCTACTCATAAAAATTCCTCCCGATTTTTTCCAAATACTCTTTAATTATAACATACTTTTACCTTTTTTTCAATAATACCACCTTTATATACTAGTTATTTTTTAACTATATACGTAAGTCTTATTTTTATTTTTTATCCTAATTCTTCTATTTTTATTTCTCTTGACTTTGAAATAGAATAGATATAAACATCTTTAATTTTTGTATGAAGTGACTCTTCAAGTGCTTCTTTATATAATTTTAATTGAATTTTGTATTTTTCAATTAATTCTTTATCATCTGTAAAATAATCAGTTTTATAATCTACTAAAACAATGTTCCCATCATTTTCCTTAAAATACAAATCAATAATACCTTGTACCAATATATTTTCTTTTGAATCATTTTCAAATATATCAGAAGCTTTTATATATGTGTAAAAAGGCTTTTCTTTCTCTATAATTTCAGCTTTTCTAATTCTTTCTGCAAAATTAGAATTAACAAATTGATTTATTTTATCTATTTTTATTGTATCTTTTTCTTCTTCTGTAATTATTTTATCATGTACTAATTTATTTATAAAATTTTTTATTTCATCTAATGAATATTTTTTCTTTAAATCTAATTTTTGAAAACATAAATGCATCAAAGTACCTTTTTGTGCAGCTGTGATTTTAGTATTTTGCATAAATTTAGGTTTAATCTCTGAAACTTCTTTTTCATATTTATCTATTTCTGTAGTTTCATCCTCAATTAAATTTTCTATGCTGTTTTCTAACTCTTCTTTATTTTCTAGACTTTCTTTAATAACTTGTTCTTTGTTTTTTGCATTTTTAATTTCTTTTATTTTACTAATTGATGTCTTACTTGGGATAATTGTATCTTGAATATTTGAATATTCCCAATTTAAAAGTCTATCTACATCTTTTACATTCTTATTATCTGAAAATACTAATCTTTCTATAGACTTCTCTTCTTCTTCATCAAAACTTAAATCTTTTTCATTTATAATTTTTAAATCTATATAATCTTTAATATTTTCTTTATTATTTAAATAAACAAGTTCTATCCAATCTAAATATGAAATATATTTTTGAATTAATAAATGATTAATTTTATTGCTATTATTTTCATTTTCATAAATATTTAATAACTCTTTTTTGTTTTCGAAATCTTTTTCAAAATCATTTTTTACACCAGTAATAATTAATTTTTCCTTTGCTCTTGTAAGTCCAACATATAATACTCTCATCTCTTCTGAAATGCTGTCTAATCTAGACTTTAATCTAATTGACTCTCTTGCTAAAGTATTATACTCTATTTTTCTTTCATAGTTTATGTATTTAGGTCCAAGTCCTATATCTTGATCTATTAGTATATTTTCATTTAAAGATCTCATATTTATTTGTTTATCACTTCTAGATAAAAATACAACTGGAAACTCTAGCCCTTTACTTTTATGAATACTCATAATTCTAACTACATTTTCATTTTCTCCAATTAACTTTGCTGAACCCATATCACTATTTGATTTTTTTATTTTTTCTAAATATTTAATAAAATTAAATAACCCTTTAAAACTTACTTTTTCATAATCTTTAGCTTTCTCAAATAAAAGTTTTAAGTTTGCTTGTTTTAATTCTCCATTTTTAGTAAAGCCTACATAACTATAATATCCAGTATCTATATATATTTTCCAAATAAGTTCATTTAATTTTAAATATTTTTCCTCTTCTCTCCATTTTTTTATATTTTTTATAAAGTTGTTAATTTTTATTTTAGTAGACTCTTCAATTTTATTACTATCTAAAGCTTCTTCTAAAGAAGTATAAAAATAACAATTTCTATTTACTAATCTTATAGATGTTATTTCATCATCTGAAAAATCACATATAGGAGATCTTAGGACTGATAAAAGCGGAATATCTTGATATGGATTATCTATTATTTTTAATAGAGAAATTATTCTTTGAATCTCAAGTGACTCTAAATAATCTTCTGATGTATCACTAAACACAGGGATTCCTAAATCATATAATTCTTTTTCAAAAATATTACTTATAGAAGATGTAGCTCTTAGTAATATTACTATATCTCTATATTTTATATTTCTATATCCCTCATTTTTATCAAATATTTTATAATCACTATTTATTAATCTTTTTATTTCATATGCTACATACTTTGCTTCAATTTCTACTTTTTCTAACTTTCTATTTTCTGTTTTTTCATCTTCTATTATATCTTCTTTAGACTCGTTATCATCATTATCATTGTCAATATAAATATCATCTTCTTTTTCATTATCACTATTTTTTAAATCGATTATATGTAACTCTGCTTTTCCAGCATAATTAACTATATTTTCTGGTTCTTCAAAATTAGCTGCATAATTAAGATATTCTTCTTCAGTATAATTAATATCTCCTAATCTTTCACTCATAATATTAGAAAAAATTAAATTTGTAATATCTAGTACTGATTTTCTACTTCTAAAGTTTTTAAATAATTGTATTTTTGTTCCATATTCATTTGTATTTATGCTATATTTCCCATACTTATCTAAAAATAGTTCTGGTCTTGCTTGTCTAAATTTATAAATACTTTGTTTAACATCACCAACCATAAATATATTTTTACCATTAGAAATTGATGTTAATATATATTCTTGCACTAAGTTGCTATCTTGATACTCATCTATCGCAATCTCATCAAATCTATCTTTTAATTTTAGAGCCACATCACTTGGAACTCTTTTTCCATCCTCATCTTTTTTCATTAAAATGTTTAAAGCACTATGCTCAATATCTCCAAATTCCATAATGTTTTTTTCATTTTTCTTTTCTATATAAATTTTGCTAAATTTATTAATCAGCTCTCCTATTGATTTTAATGAATTATACATAGAATAAATATCTTCATAAGCTTCTCTAGACTTATAAATAAATGTCTTTCCTGTAATTTTTTTAAATTTCTCTTTAATATGATCTCTTCTACCTTTTGCTATATCTTTTAATTCCATTACTATCTTTCTATCAGAAGGCCATGTCTTAAATTTAAAATTATTTGCAACCTCATAAGCTTTATCCCATGAGTCTAAAGAATTAAGTACCTCTTCTAAAGATTCTATATCATTTAAAAGAACTAATACATATTTTTCAAGTTCTGTATATTTAGAAATTTTATTTTTAATTAATTTTAAATTATTAATTTCATCAGTAATTTCATTTTTATAATTTTCAATTAAAATTTTTCCCCATACAGATTCTTTAAAATCTTTATCGAGTTTATCTTTTACATTAAACTCTTCTATTTTAGAAAATAACCACTCTTCAGGAAATGGATTGCTTTGTATTTGATCATAAATTCTAAGGACTATCTCTTTTAGATTTTCGTCACCTTTATAACTTGCATATGTATTTATTAAGTAAGTAAAATTCTTATCTTTATTTAAGTATAATTCTTCAAATAAATCTTCTATAGCTTCTTGTTTTAATATTTCAAGTTCTGTATTGTCTGCTATTCTAAAATTTGGTGAGATTCCTATTTCATAAAAATTATTTTTTACAACATCTAAACAAAATGAATCTATTGTGCAAATACTTGCTTTATTTAAAAGCACAATTTGCCTTTGAAGATGTGCATCATTTGGATCTTCATCTATTTTTTTATATAAAGCATTTAGAATTCTCTCTCTCATTTCTGATGCTGCAGCATTTGTAAAGGTAACAATTAAAAGTCTATCAATATCAATTTTATCTTTTATAATTTTCTGAATAATTCTCTCTACAAGCACTGTAGTCTTACCGCTTCCAGCAGCAGCTGCTACTAATATGTTTGATCCTTTTTCTTGAATTGCTCTTTTTTGTTCTTTAGTCCACTCAGGCATTTTAATCTCCTTAAATAAAATTATTTTATTTATTATAATTTTCTATAATTATTTATACTCTTTTATAATATTTCTCTTATAAAAAGCATTAATTTTTCTTTAGCATCTTTCTCAAATTTTCCATTTTTTCTTTTCTTCTTTTTGTTTCTTCTTTATCTATCGTAATTAAATTAGTATCTGAAACAATTATAATATCTCCATCTTTTGCTTCACTTGGAAAACAACTTTTTTTCATATTTTGAATTTTTCCTGTCTCATAATCTTCCAAAACCACAAATTCGCCTTCAAATCTATCAATAATATATCTTTTCATAATATTTATCTCCTTACTTTATATAAGATAGTAACTAATTTTTTTATTTTATTTTTTATTTTTTTCTTTTCTCTATTTCCTTTATTTTCTTTTTTCCACATTATACTTTATTAACTTCTTTTTTTCAATTTAATATATATTTTATATTTATATATTTGTTTTGTCTGTTTATATTTGGTTTGTTTTCTCTCTTAAGGTTTCTCTTTATTTTCTTATTATAATCTTTTCTTATTCTAATTAGACTAAAAATTTGAAACGGGCCCCCTGACACAGGGAACCCGCAAGAGTTAAAGCAACTCCACAAACACATTTTCCAACCTTATCACTCGGACATTCTCAATACCAAAGTCTACTGCTACCCAGTAAACGGTGTTTCCCTCTAGGAGCACACCATTTGCTGAAACAACGATTGGGTTTGGCAGATGATTATACTTTGCGACAAACTCAGTGACTCTCTTGTACTTTCTCTGACTCCTACCATCTTCAGGAATAGGTCTTGCCACAATGTCTTTGATATTCATCTCCGAAGTCCAATTTCTTGGAAGGTCGAATCCTCTCAAATACCGGATTTTTCTCTTTTTCCGGTAAATGCTCTGTCTGTACTTCTTTCCCTCTTTTTCATTCATTGTTCTTAAAACCTTGTACTCATAGTAATTAAGATCGCTCTTTTTACTATTGCAACTTTTACATGCAGGAGTTAGGTTTATCGGAATAGATACTCCTCCAAAAACTCTCGGAAACATGTGATCTACTGTAATCCTTGTTTTTTTGAAGGATTTGCCACAGTATGTGCAGACTTTCCGTCCATGAAGCGCATAACATATATCATAAGCCACTTTTTCCCATGAGACCAAACCTTTGATATATAAGATTTTATTTCTTACATAGGCATGCCCTGACCGGTCGTTGGTATAATATATGAATTTGCTCGGTAAGTCTATTTTCATACATTACCACCTCTTTCTATTTTCTTCTTTTTGAATGTTATCACGTTTTTCTTCAGATTTCAACATTATATTTGTTAATAATTTATTTATTTTATTTTTTTCTTATAACTTATATATTTTATTTTATATTTTATATTTTATTTTACATTTTATTTGAATTTCTAAAAAAATTATAATATACTTTTATATATTTATTACGGAGGATAATTAACTAATGAATAACTTTGACTTAACAATTTATAATTTTATTTATGGATTACATAGTCCTTTTTTAACTATGTTTATGAGAATAATCTCTAGTTTAGGATCTGTTATTGTAATCATTACTGCACTTTTGTGTATTTTTTTGCTTTTTAAAGATAAAAAAATATTCCTACAATTTTTCACTTTAACTTTTATTACTAAAGTAATTAATCATATCATCAAAATTATCGTAAAAAGAGATAGACCTAGTGTACTTACTTCTATTTCTGTTGAATCTGGTTACAGCTTTCCTAGTGCTCATACAATGGTATCTACAGTATTTTATGGTTTTATGATTTATTTAATTATGAAAAATATTAAAAATAAAAAATTAAAAAATACTTTAGCAGTTATACTTTCATTAGTAATTCTTCTTATTGGAATAAGTAGAATTTATCTAGGTGTACATTATGCTACAGATGTAATTTTTGGATTTATTTTTGGATTAATAATCTTATTTATATTTGTTAAACTTGTATATAGAAAAAGCATAAAAAATATCTCTTTTGAAACAATAAATAATTCAAATAACTCTAGTTACGAAAAAGAACCTAAACATAATGTTAGTGAAAAAACTATAACTAAAGCAAATTCTAAAATAAAACATAGGTCAAATAAAAAAATAAGTAAAAAAATTAAGTAAAAAACAAGTAAAAAAATAAATATAAAAAATATTAAAATAAATTATAATATAATATTAAAACAAAATATTAAAAAGATTTCATTTGTTTTCTAAAATGAAATCTTTTTAATTTGCTTTTTCTTGATTTATTTTCTATACATTATTTTATCTTTTTATTTCCAATAAGTTGTTGGATTAACATTTTCACTATCTAATAACATTTCAAAATGAAGATGTGGTTCATCTACTATTTCGAATGTAGCACTACTTCCTACAGTACCTATTGTCTGTCCTTTTTTTACTGTATCACCTTGTTTTATAAACTCAGCTGATAATAAATTTGAATATACTGTTTCATATCCTTGTCCATGATCTATTGTCACAGAAAGTCCATATCTAGGATCATCTTTAATTGATTTTACAATACCTTCTTCTGATGCAGATACCGCACTTCCTTTTTCTGCTTTAATATCTACTCCATAATGCGTTGTCCATTCTTCAAGTGTTTCTGAATATATAAGATTTGTATCAGAATAATCTCTATATATTTCACCTTCAAGTGGAACTATGAAAGAAAGTTCTTTTTTCTCATTTTTTTCTTTTTGTTCCTTATTCGCATCTTCCTTTTCATCTTCTTTATTATCTACACTTTTTTCTCCTTTTTTACTATCTTTTTCCACATTTTGCACATCTATTATATTTTCTTTTGAGCTTACTTCATTAATTCCTTTATCATTACTAGATGTTGTGCTCTCTATCACTTCCGCTTCTATATTATTCATTTTTTGAGCTGCAATTTGCTCATCTGCTTCAATTTTATCTTGATATAAAGAAAGTACAAATACAAGCGCTATCGCTGTTATAAATAAAGCTATTCCTGCAATATACCCAATTATTTTTAATTTATTTTTATCTTCTATATAATATCTTTTCCCGCTCATCAATATCCTCCTTATATGTTCTAATTTTAATTACAGTATTTGCTTTTTTTTATAAAATATTCAATTAATTAAATAATTTTAATAATTTGCACTTTGTACTTCTACTCCTGAATAAAAATGCTTAATAATCTCTACATAACTTTTTCCTTGCTTTGCTAATGTATTACTCCCAGTTTGACTTAAACCAACACCATGTCCATATCCAATAACTTTAAATTTAATATTACTTTTTCCAATCTCTATAGAAAAATTAGCAGACTTTAATGAAAAGATTGTTCTTACCTCAACACCGCTTAAAACTTTATTACCGATTTTTATTTGTTTTACCCTATTTCCTTCTGTATAAGATTTTATTTTTATACAATCTTTTTCCTCAAAATCTATTTTAAAATCTTTATATTCTTTTTTTATTTTTTCTATAAATTCATCTTTTTTCATTGTAACTTCAGATGAATATTGTTCATATGAATCTTCTGAAGAAGTCTCTACACTCTTAAGATATGGATACCCTTCTCCACCCCAAACATAAAGTGGTCTTTCTGTTTTTCCTCCACTATTTGAATGAAAAAAAGCATTTATTACCTTACCTTTATAAGTTATTATTTTTCCCTTTGTACTATCTACCGCTTCAGTAATTTTCTTCCATTTTTCATCTTTATTTGTTTTCCAAGCTTTATACCTATCATCTTTTGAAATCCAAGCTTGACAACATCCTGAATCATCACATATATCTGCATTTTTATGTTTTGAACCATTAATTATTTTATATAATGTATATGTTCTTGCCACTGTAGCTTGAGCTTTTAGTGCTTCTATATCATAATCTACAGGCATTTCTGCTGATACTACATTATATAAATATTTATCTAAATCTACATTTTCAACTTTTCCAGTATCAGTATGTAACAATTTTATTTTTTTATATTTTCCATAATCGTAACTTTCATCTACAATTCCTTTTCCAAAAGCTTTATTTGATATCACTTCATCTATTTTTTCAAACCTTGATGTAAATATTACTGGAATCAAAAAAAATAAGATTATTACAATAATCATATATATTAATAATCTTTTCACCTTTTAAATTATCTCCTTTATATCTTCTCTCATTTTTTGAAGTATCTTTTTTTCTAGCCTAGATACTTGTACTTGACTTATTCCATATATTTTAGCAACTTCACTTTGCGTTTTTTCTTTAAAATATCTTAATAAAATAATATTTTTTTCTTTTTCATCTAGTTTTTTTAATGCATCTTTAATCATTATCTTTTGAAGTATATTGTTTTCTGGATTTTCATTTTTCTCTACAATTATTTTTTCTTCTTTTTCCTTAGTGGAATTATCGAAACAATATTCATTAATTGATTCTATACTACTATTTATATTTTGAGCTAATATATAATCCTCTTTTGAGATTTTAAGTTCTTTAATTATTTTATCCATTTGTATAATTTCATTATTTTTTTCATACTTTTCCTCTAATATTTTTATCTTATGATTTAATTCTTTTAGTCCTCTACTTACTTTTATCATTCCATCATCTCTTAAAAATATTTTTATTTCTCCTATTATATATGGAACTGCATAAGTAGATAATTTGGTATCAAATGACCTATCAAATCTTTTTACTGCCTTAATAAAACCGATTGCTCCTATTTGAAATAAATCATCTAATTCATATCCTCTATTCTTAAATCTTTTAACAATACTCCATATAAGTGCAGAATTTTCTGATACTAGCGTTTCTAAATCTTTTTCTGTAATATTCTTATCACTTACATTTTTCACTAGTCTCTCCTTAAAATTTTATCTTTATGTACATAAGTTATCGTCTTGACTAATCTCTTTATCTATTTTTGAAATTTTCTTTTTCATAGTAATTTTAGTTCCAAGACCAACTATTGATTCTATTTTTAATTCATCCATGAAATTCTCTACTATAGTAAATCCCATTCCAGATCTTTCAAGTTCTGCTTTTGAAGTATATAAAGGTTTTCTTGCAAGTTCTATATCTTCAATTCCTTTTCCAGTATCTGAAATTTCTATTATAACAGTATCATCAATAATTTTAGATATTATCTTTATTATTCCGTCAGGTGTATCATATGCATGAATAATAGAATTTGTTACAATTTCAGATACTGATGTTTTTATATCTGAAAGTTCTTCTATAGTCGGATCTAATTGAGAAGCAAAAGCTGCAACTGTTATTCTTGCAAAAGCTTCATTACAAGACTTACTCATAAATTCTAGTTTCATCTCATTATCATACTTGTTCTTCACTACTTACCTCCTTTATATTTAAATTAGTTATTGGAATAATTTTTAAAACTCCTGTCATTTCAAAAATTCTTTTTATATTTGGTTTAACATTTATCATTTCCATTTTTGCACCTAACATCGCAGCTGTTTTATATCTTCCAATTACCATTCCGATTCCGGCACTATCCATGAAGCTAACACTATTAAAATCAAATATAACTCTTTTAGGATTTCGTCTTTGAATTTCATAATCTGCATCCCTCCTTAATTTTTCTGCCATATGATGGTCTATTTCCTCAGTTATTTCTAAAATTAAGAGCTTGTCCTTTTCTATATATCTTTCATTCATATTTTTCCCCCTTTAATATTAGAAATTCTTTTATCTTTATTATTCTTTTATTTACAATATTTTCCTTCGGAGAAAAAATAGAAGTTTTGACGAATTATGAGAAGTTTTCGACAAAATATTTGATAGATAAATAAAAAGAGATAGAATTAACTATCTTAACTCTATCTCTTTTAACTTATCTAGTCTTTATTTATCTATGCTTATTTTAATTTTTCTAATCTTTCTTTTACTGCTTCTAACTTTTCTTTATAATTTACAAGTTTTTCTTTTTCTTCATTAACTTTAGCTTCAGGTGCTTTTGAAATAAATCCTTGATTAGAAAGCATTTTTTCTCCTCTTAATACTTCTGCTTCAAGCTTTTTCTTTTCTCCTTCTAATCTTTCTATTTCTTCTTTAATGTCAACTAAATCTCCTGAAGGCATATATACTTCAATTCCGCTATTTACAATAGCAATAGCATTATCTGGAATATTTTCTTTTTCCTCTTTTACTTCTATTGAACTTCCAAATCCTAGCTTTAATAAAAATCCTTCTGATTCTATTATTTCATCTTTATATTCTTTAGTTACAAATATTAATTTAGCTTTTTTACTTGGATGAGCATTCATATTTGCTCTAACATTTCTAATTTCAGTAATTATGTTTTTTAGAATTTCAATTATATTTTCTTCTTTTTCGAATATGAAATCCTCTGAGTAATCAGAATAATTATCGATCATTATACTTTCTTTTACATCATATAGTTTTGTATAAATTTCTTCTGTTATGAATGGCATAAATGGATGTAATAATTTTAAAGCAGATTTAAGTACTCTATTTAAAGTATATTGAGCAGCATATCTAGACTCATCTTCTTTATTATATAATCTAGTTTTTACAATCTCTATATACCAATCGCAAAACTCATTCCATATAAAAGAATATATCTTATCTAAAGCTACTCCTAAATCATAATTGTCAATATTTGTTTCTATTTCTTTCATAAGTTTTGTTATTTTACTTAATATCCATTTATCTTCAATTTTTAATTCTTTTATATTAATTTTACTTAAATTGCTAGCGTCTTCTAAATTCATCAAAACAAATTTTGAAGCATTCCATAATTTATTAGAAAAGTTTGCAGCTTGCTCTAATTTCTCTGGCATATATCTTATGTCATTTCCCATTGTAGTACCAGATAAAACTGAAAATCTTAAACTATCTGCACCATATTTATCAATAACTTCAAGAGGATCAACTCCATTTCCTAGAGTTTTTGACATTTTTCTTCCTTGACTATCACGAATAATACCATGGATTAATACATCTTTAAATGGTTCTTTGTCTGTAAACTCTAAAGCTTGAGTCATCATTCTAGATACCCAGAAAGTAATAATATCAAATCCTGTAACTAATGTATTAGTTGGATAAAATCTCTTGTAATCTTCATTTTCTGTATTTGGCCAACCAAGAGTTGAAAATGGCCATAATGCTGAACTAAACCAAGTATCTAATGTATCTTCATCTTGTTTTAAATGAGTACTTCCACACTTTTCACATTTTTCTGGTTTTGTTTTTGCAACATTAATATGATTACATTCTTCGCAATAATATGCAGGAATTCTATGTCCCCACCATAATTGTCTTGATATACACCAATCTTGTATATTATCAAGCCAGTTAAAATATAGTTTTTCATATCTTTTAGGAATAAATCTTGTCTTATCCTCTCTTACACTATCAGCTGCTCTTTTTGCTAAATCTTTCATTTTTACAAACCATTGTGTAGATATCTTAGGTTCTATTGTATTTTTGCATCTTTCGCATTTTGCAACATTATGTGTATACTCTTCTTCTTTTACTAGAGCTCCTATTTCTTTTAATTTTTCAACTATTTTCTCTCTTGCTTCTAATAAATCCATTCCTTTGTATTCTGGAACTAAATCACCCATTTTAAAATTATCATCAAAAACACTTACTATTTCAAGATTATGTCTTAATCCTGCTTGATAATCATTCATGTCATGTGCAGGAGTAATTTTTACACATCCTGTTCCAAAATCTTTTTCAACGAAATCATCTGCTATAATTGGAATTTCTTTATTCATTATTGGTAATATACATGTTTTTCCTACTAAATCTTCATATCTTTTATCATCTGGATGTACTGCTACTGCTGTATCGCCAAGCATAGTCTCTGGTCTTGTTGTTGCAACTACAATATACTTATCCTCATCTTTTATCTTATATCTAATATGCCATAGATGAGATGGTTCTTCTTTATATTCAACCTCAGCATCTGATATAGATGTATTACAACTTGTACACCAATTAACCATTCTTTTTCCTTTATAAATTAGACCTTTTTCATATAATCTTATAAATTGTTCTAATACTGCATCAGACATTCCATCATCTAAAGTAAATCTATTTCTATCCCAATCACAAGAACATCCTAATTTCTTTTGTTGTTTTTGGATAATTCCGCCATATTCATGTGTCCAATCCCAAGCTTCTTCTAAGAATTTTTCTCTTCCTAAATCTTGCTTAGTTTTTCCTTCTTTAGCAAGTTTTTGTACAACTTTCATTTCAGTAGAAATCGCTGCATGATCTGTACCTGGAAGCCAAAGTACATCATAGCCTTTCATTCTTTTATATCTAATTAAGATATCTTGTATAGTTCCATCTAATGCGTGTCCCATATGAAGTTTACCTGTTACATTTGGTGGTGGCATCATTATACAATAAGGCTCTTTTGTTTTATCCATACTTGGTTTAAAATAACCTTTCTTTTCCCAATTTTCATAGATTTTGTCTTCAAAATCTTTTGGATTAAATTTGTCATTTAACTTATGCTTGTTTTCTTCCATAAATAACCTCCTAAAATAATTTTACTTTATATTCACATCTAAAAATTTTTTCTGGTTTTAATTCTATTAAATCTTCTTTTTCTTCAAAGATTCCATTTGAATCTATTTTATCTGCTGTATTAAACCATGGTTCAATACAGACAAATGGAGCTCCTTTTTTAGACCATATTGCAAGATAAGGAAATCCTGTAAAATCAAATTCTAAAATCTCTTTATCTTCTTTTTTATTAATTAATTTTAATTTATTTGATTTTATATTTGTCATAATTATTGCATCTTCATCAAAAATATCTTTTTTAAGTTCTATAATATTATTTTTTATAAAGTTTTTTGTATCTATTTCTTTATTATTTATTAATCCTTCCGTTAGTTGCTTAATAACAATATTTTCATCCTCATGCTCTTTTTCAAATTTCAAGTAATAATCTCCTGAAGAATAATCACATTTAAAAGCAGGATGTGCACCAAGTCCAAATATTATTTCTTTATCATCTATATTTTTTACTTCATAAATTGTACTAATACTATTTTCTAGATTATCTATTTTATAAATAATATTTAGTTCAAATTTAAATGGGTATCTTTTTAATGTCTCTTCATTATATTTTAAATAATATTTTACTTCGTTTTCGCTTTTTAAAACTTCTTCAAACTCCATATCTCTTGCAAAACCATGTTGTTTCATTTCATAAGTTTTTCCTAATATACTAGTCTTATTATCTTTAATCATTCCTACTATTGGGAATAATATTGGAGCATGCCTATTCCAAAACTCTTTTCCATCATGAAGATATTCTTTTCCATCTTTTTTTATAGAAATTAATTCTCCACCTTCTTTTTTTGACTCTATTTTTATCACTTTTTTCCCACCTTTCTACAAACAAAAAACCTCACCCTTAAAATAAGGGCGAGGTCTAAATCGCGGTACCACCTTAATTATATATTTGCTATAAAACTAATATAATTAAAATTTTATATAAAAATTAATAATATCAATTTTACTTTAATATACATCTTAAATTAGATTTTAACGTATCTTACACGGATATATTTACTTTATATTTTTATTCAATTTCAATATATCAGCTCCAAAGCTACTTCAATTTATCTTTTCTACTAGAAGCTTCCAGCGTAATCACTTCTATTCTCTATTAGATAGTGTTAAATTTACTACTCTTTTTCTTTGCTTTTTTATTTTTAATTGTTTTTACTTTTAATATTAATATTTATAGCATATATTTATTTTCTTGTCAACTTTATGTTTACTATATTATTTTATTGTTTTATAGTTTTACTATTATTTAATTTTTTATTTATTATTAATTATTTTAATTATTATTTATTATTTATTATTTATTATTTATTATTTTTTATTTTTCTTTAATTTTACTTTTATTTTATTTTATTTTGTTTTGTTTTATTTTATTATATTTTATTTTAATTTAAGTATATTTTTTATCTTATTTAATATTTTAGTAATAATATTATCTTTCTTTTCTATTAATGCAAGATTTTCATCTGAACTTGTTTTCCCATTTATATATAATTCTTTACTAGAATTTATATTATTATTATTATTATTATTATTATTGTTATTTAAATTATTTTTAAAAATAATGTCTGGGTTATATTTTTCTCTTAATTCTTTTTCATATATTATCTCATTTTCTTTTAATATATGATCATACTCTAGTTTTTTATTTTCATCACATAAATAATTTCTATAAATTATACTTAGGAAATCTTCTGCTTTTTTACTTAAACCCATATCTTTTATATTTTTTGTATGATCTAATTTTGATTCATATGTTTTAGATGCATTTTCTAATAAGTAGTTTAAAACATTATCTGGAATTTTTATTATTATATCTCTTTTGGAATGGCTTAAAACATCTAAAACTTCTGACATAGAATTTTTATAATTTTCATCTACCATTACTTTGTCTCCTCATTTAAATCTTTTTTGTGCTCGTCTTCTTTTGCTTTTTTAATATCTTTTTTTGCATCTTTTAAATCACTTTCTTTTTTTGTAACTGCCAAATCTTCATAAGATTCTAAATCATGTTCTCCTTGACTCCATTCGTAGCTTATTTGATCTGGTAATGATTCTGAATCTATTTGGTTTTGCATTAATCTAAAAAACTCTGGCATTGCTTGTATATCATACCCTTTTCTTGGAAGTAATCCTGAATCAATTATTTCTACAATCTCCTCTTCTGACACTTCTCTAAATGGTTTATCTTTTTCCATTAAATATCTTTTAGTCTCTCCATTTAAATCAACACTATATACACCTTTTATATCTACTGAATCATAATCTTCTTTAGCAAAAAATGATTCTTTTATTTTTCTTCCCTCTCTTCCAAATACTCCTTTTATCATTTGTCTTATGCCTATATATGCATCTTGTAATCCTACATCTGCTATATCTTGAGAAAATATAAAATCTAGCTTTTCTTCAAAAGGTAAATTACTAAAACTCTGCAAATATTCTTCTTCAAAGTATTTTTCATCATTTGCATATCCTAATTTCTTATCAATATCATTAAATTTACTTTGAAGTTTTTCATTCATTAATTTTGCATGAGCTCTTTCTGAATCAGTAGAATTTCTGTCTCCCATAGCCAATAATAATTCTTTAGTCATTATTCCTCTAGGCTCAAATCCCATTTTTATTCTAAATAATTCATCAAAATATACAAAATCTTGGACTAAATCACCTTCTTCTTTTGTATGAATTACCGTATAGTAATGCTTGAATGGATCTTTCCCAGTTTCTACAACTTCTGAATTAATTCCTGCTTCATTTAATAATTGTGAATATATTTCAGATAAACCTTTACATACCTGATATGGACTTACATGTTCTAAATCACTCACATCTCTATCTAATATTTTATCTCTTCTAATTTTACTCATAACAGCATATCTATCAATAGCACTATAATTCATATCGTATTTTAGAAGCTTTCCAAGTTCTATATGTATATATCTCATTTTTTCTAGTTCACTTAAACCATCTGGCATTTTATCTAAAACTAGACTTCTTACATTTATAGTATCTTGATTCAAATTTTTCTCCTTTGTTAACTTTAAAATCTTATCTATATTTTATCTATATCTTTAAAAAAAGTAAATTAAAAAATATAATCAATTTATTTTTATTAAAAAAAGAAACATTCAATAACTGAATGTTTCTTATATTTTATAAAATACTTTAATTTAAATTTTATTTTATTTGTAAATCCTATAAATTTTATTATTTATGTCTTGTACTTCTCCTGGTTCCATTAAAACTTCATATTTATCAAAACCAGTATATTCTAATACTGTTTTTAATACTTCTTCATCATTTGCAGCAGTAACTTCTACTCCTAAAATAAATTCGTCAGAATTTTTTAATTTTTCGTCATCTTTAATCCACCATAAATCTTCTTGTGCCATAAGCATTGTGTTCTCATAAGTCATATATTCTGGTAAGAATTGAATATGATTAAATAATAAATATCCAACATAAACATAATCACAATCTTTATATTCTTCTGCAACTTCTAAATATTTATTATATCCTTCATATAAGTAAGAAGGCTTTTGAGTAATAAATCCATATCCAGTAAGTCCTATAACCATTGCAGCCACAAGTAATATCTCATAAGTTCTGTTATCAAACATACTTCCTACCATCATTACAACAAATATAGTTGTTATTGGAAGCACATTCATTATATATCTAAGCTCTACATATGGAGCAATTTTGGCAATTATCATTATATAGCATACTACTGGTATTGATATTAAACAAAAGATTGGTAAATTTTCTTTTTTCTTAACAATAATTACTACAAATATTGATAATATAAGTAATGCAATTCCAATTATATTATTAGCACCAAAATTATTTAATATTAATTCTGTAAAAGCTTTTAACCTTGGTCCATATAATTCATTTGCAAAAAATCCAACTCCTCTTTCTCCAAAGAACATATGATATAGTGACATTGGGAATATTAAAAGTCCTATAATAGCAGATACTACAAATATTCCTACATATTTTGCAAGCTCTTTATATTTTTTCCTTATTAAGAAAATTATTCCCATTATTATAACTACTAATAATGCGTAGAAACAGAAGAAATACTGAGTTAAAAAGCCTCCTACTGTTGTAAGTATCAATTCAATTATCTTCCTCTTATCTACGTGAAAATCATTTTTAACTATCTTAATATTTAAATATAAAAATACTACTGTAAAGAATGTAAGCATCATATACATTCTTAAAAATACTACTGTTGATATTCCTGCAATACTTAATCCATATAAAAGAACTGTAAGTATTGAAAGTTCTTTTTTATCTATTTCAATTAATATTTTTCTCATAAAATATGCTGTAAGTAAGAAAAATACGACATTTATTCCAAATATAATGTATTTACTACTATTATTTTGGAACACTGAAGAAACTACATTTACTATTGCATAAAATAGAGGTGGATGTACATCACTTATTTGATTCCAATAAACAGAACTAATATTAAATGCATCTCCATTTCCAGTAACTTGCATATAGTCTATTGCTTCTTCCCTAGTTCTCCATGTGTTTTCTTGTTCATCAGCTTTTTCTCTTATAAGTCTATCTTTTTCATCTGTATTATCTATGTAATATTTTTTTACATTTCCTATAATATCAAAAATATTACCTTGCATTACATATTCATCAAAAAATACTTTTTCCGGATCTATCTTCCAATCAGAATAAAATACATTTGAATATGTTGAATTAGAAGATCCATATGAAAATATTTCATCACAATGGAAACCTTCTTTTTTATTAATAAAGAAAAGCATTACTAATATTATTAAAACTAGTGAAACACCAAACAATATTCTTTCAACTAGTACTGCTTTAGTTTTTACAGCAAGACTTTCTTCTTGCTCTTTATTTATCTCTTCCATCTCATTCTCCTAGCTTTTATTTTTTTGTTTATTTAAGCTTTTATATTTGTACTTTTTTATTTTACCACATATTTTAAAATATTTATACTATTTCAACATTATTTTCTCCAACAATTTCTTTAAATACGTTTACTATTTCTTCTGTTAGATAAATAGCACCACATGGTTTTACTTGAGCTTTATCTACAACTTGTACTTTAAAATTAACTCTATCACCACTAAAGAACTTTATTGCTCCTCTTAATCTTTTCTTTACTTCTTCGTCTAATTCAGTAATATCTATTTGTAAAGTAGTATATTTTCTCTCACTATTACTTGTTTCATTAGCATCAAATTCTCTAATATCTCTTACAACAATTTTTGCTACATCATCTTCTTTTATACTTAATCTACCTTCTACTAAAATAATATTATCTTCTATTAGAATATTACTTACTCTATTATATACACTATCAAATATTATTATTTCAGCACTTCCATATAAATCTTCTACAGTAACAAAAGCCATTATAGTATTTTTCTTTGTATATTTTTTCTTTACTGATGTAATTGTACCTGCATATTTTACATTTTGTCCATCTTTAAAATTACTTTCTTCTTCATTATCCCCTATTTTCTTTAAATCTAATGAATTAATATTAGTATTTTTAATAATACTTTCTCTTATTGAATCTAAAGGGTGTCCTGATATATATATTCCAAGCATTTCTTTTTCTTGTGATAATAACTCTTTTTTATCTAATTCATCTAAAACTATGTAATTATACTTAATCTCATCTGTAGCATCATTTGAAACTATATCAAACATTGTAACTTGATTTGCAAGAGAATTTCTATTTTGATTATTTATAGTATCTAATATTCCTTCAAATGAAGCTAAAAGAGTATTTCTAGTTTGTCCCATATCATCAAAGCAACCTGCTTTAATTAAAGATTCTATACACTTTTTGTTTACATTTTCATCTTTAATTCTTTCGCAAAAATCTGTGAAACTTTTAAAATCTCCGTTTTTATCTCTTTCACTAACAATGTTATTTACTGCTGCAACACCAACATTTTTAATACTTCCCATTCCAAATCTAATTTTTCCATCTTGTACTGTAAATTTTGTAAAACTTTTATTAATATTTGGCTTTAAAATATCAATATTTAATCTTCTACATTCATCAATATATACAGGAACTTTGTCTAGATTTCCTAAAAAACTATTTAATGTCGCAGCCATAAATTCTGCAGGATAATAATATTTTAGATAAGCTGTTCTATATGATACTACAGAATAAGCTGCTGCATGGGATTTATTAAAAGCATATTTTGCAAACTCTGCCATCTCATCAAATATTTTATTTGCAGAGGCTTCATCTATACCATTCCTTATGCACCCTGGGACTACAATATTTCCATTTTCATCTACTTGTCCATGAATAAAATATTCTCTTTCTTTTGCCATTACATCTAGCTTTTTCTTACCCATAGCTCTTCTTACTAAGTCAGCTCTCCCTAAAGAATATCCTGCTAAATCTCTTACGATTTGCATAACTTGCTCTTGATATACCATACAACCATAAGTAACATTTAATATAGGTTCTAATGCTGGATGAGTATATTCGTTATGCCCTGGATGTCTTTTCCCTTTTATATATCTTGGAATTTGATCCATTGGCCCTGGTCTATATAAAGAAACTCCAGCTATAATATCTTCTAAACAGTCTGGCTTTAATTCTTTCATAAAATTAGTCATTCCAGCACTTTCAAACTGGAATATTCCACATGTATTTCCTTCTGCCCATTGTTTATAAACATTTTGATCATTCATGTCTTTATCGAATTCAACATCTATACCTCTTGTTTGTTTAACAAGTTTTATACAATCTGATATAACAGTTAAAGTTCTTAATCCTAAAAAGTCCATTTTTAGAAGTCCAAGTTCTTCTAAAAGAGTCATTGTATATTGAGTTGAAACATTACCATCGTTTAAATAAAGTGGCACATAAGTATCTACTGGGTCTTTTGTAATAACAACTCCACAAGCATGTGTAGAAGCTTGTCTTGGAAGACCCTCTAAAGCTATTGCAATATCTATTAATTGTTTAACATTTGGATCTGAGTCATACCATTCTTTAAATTCTCTATTTTGTTCTAATGCTTTTTGTATTGTGATATGAACTTCCATTGGAATCATTTTTGCAAGTTTATCTGTTTCAGAATATGGGAAATCTAAAACTCTACCAACATCTCTTATAACCATTCTAGCTGCCATTGTTCCAAAAGTTATAATTTGTGATACATGATCAATACCATATTTTCTTCCAACATAATCTATAACTTCTTGTCTTCTTTCATAACAAAAATCAACATCAAAATCTGGCATGCTTATTCTTTCAGGATTTAAAAATCTCTCAAAAATTAGATTATATTTTATAGGGTCAATGTCAGTTATTCCAATACAATATGCTGCCATAGATCCTGCACCTGATCCTCTTCCTGGCCCTACTGGGATTCCTACACTTTTAGCATAATTTATAAAATCCCAAACAATTAAGAAATAATCAACATATCCCATTTTATTAATTATTGATATTTCATATTCTAATCTATCTCTTAATTCTTTAGATGGATTTTCTCCATATCTATTTTTAAAACCATCATTACAAAGCTTTACGAAATAGTCTAAATGAGTATCAAACTCTTCTGGTACATCATAATTTGGAAGTTTCGTAACACCAAATTCAAAGTCATAATTACATTTTTCTGCGATTTTTACTGTGTTTGATACAGCTTCTGGTATATTTTCAAAATACTCAGACATTTCTTCTTTAGATTTTATATAAAACTCATCTGTCTCAAACCTCATTCTATCTTCATCAGACATCTTTTTTCCTGTCTGAATACATAATAAAACTTCGTGATTGTAAGCATCTTCTTTTTTTAGATAATGTGCATCATTTGTTCCAACTAATGGAATATTTAATTTCCTTGCAAGTTCAATTAATTTCTGATTTACCATTACCTGTTCTCTTAATCCATTATTTTGAATTTCTATATAATAATCATCTTTAAATAAATTTTTATACCATAAAGCAATTTTCTCTGCTTTTTCCATATCATTTTGTATAATAGCTTGTGGAAGTTCTCCTGCTAAACAAGCACTTAGACATACTAATCCTTCACTATACTTTTCAAGTATTTCTTTATCTATTCTAGGTTTATAATAAAAACCTTCAACAAAAGAAAGAGATACAAGTTTTATTAAATTTTGATACCCCTTTTTATTCTTTACTAATAAAATAAGGTGATTATATCCAGCATCTATAGAAGCTTCTTTATCAAATCTTGTTCTTCTTGCAACATATACTTCACATCCAATTATAGGCTTTACATCATTTTTCTTACATTCTTTGTAGAATTCAACTGCACCATACATTACGCCATGATCAGTAAGAGCAATAGCATCCATTCCTAATTCTTTTGCTCTTTTAGGTAAATCTTTGATTCTACTCATTCCATCTAATAAACTATATTCGCTATGGACGTGTAAATGCACAAAATTAGACATAATCTTCCTCCTTTTTTTACGTAAATATATCACACAATCCCCAATTTATCAACAGAAATTAGAAAGTTATACATACCTTATTTTTCTTGACAATCTATTATTTCTGTATTATACTTAAGCTCCAATAAGTAAGCCTTACCCCACCTTGCAAAAGGTGTTTAAATAAGGAGGCATTGCTTTTTGTAATAGATTGCTAAGCAATCCCATGCTACACCCAGCATTCTATTGCAGGTTATGTACTTTTAAAAAATATTATCCTAGTTGGATTTGTTTTTTATTATATGTAATTTGAAAAGCAATAAACCGACCTCTTGGATCTTTCCAAGAGGTCTTCCCTTTTTATTTATTATTTATTTTCATTTATTATTCATTTTTATCTATTATTTATTATTCATTTTTATAAATTATAATAATTTTATTATATCTGAAATATTTCCATTTTGAACTTTTGGAATTGATATAATTTCAAATTTAGATAATTTATCTCCAAATTGAATTTCTACAACATCTCCAACTTTTACATCAAAACTTGGTTTAACAACTTTTCCGTTAATTGAGACTCTTCCCATATCTATAACTTCATTTGCAACACTTCTTCTTTTTATAACTCTACTCATTTTTAAAAACTTGTCTATTCTCATACATACTCCTTTATTCTCTTAATAATAATTATTAAATAATAAATAATAAATATTTAATTTTAAATTTTAAAATTAATATTCAACCTTTACTAGATATAATCCATGTGGTGGCAAAGTTTTACCTGCTCTTTTTCTATCTTTTGATTCAATAATTTCTGGAATAGATTTTTCTTCTATTTTTCCAAGTCCTACATCAACTAATGTTCCTGCTATTATTCTTACCATATTATATAAAAATCCGCTTCCAGTTAAAGAAATTACTATTCTTTCACCATCTTTTGTAACATCAGCATCATAAATAGTTCTAACACTACTTTTGCTACTTGTTCCACTTGCTTTAAATCCTTTAAAATCATGTTCTCCTATAAAATGTTTTATTGCCTTTTTCATTTCTTCTACATTTAATTTTTGTGGTACATGATATTCTAAAGCTCTATATATTGCAGTTCCAGTCTCTGAATTATTTATAACATATTTATATGTCTTTGATTTTACTGAATATCTGCTATGAAATCTTTCATCTACTTCTTCTGCGGATTTTATCACAATACTCTTTTTTAATTTTGAATTAATTGCTAGAGCAAATTTCTCTATCGGAATCTTGTCATTATTAGTAATAAAATTTGCTGTTTGTCCTAAACTGTGAACACCTGCATCAGTTCTTCCAGAAGCAATTAAATTTACTTTTTCATCCCCTGTTACTTCACAAATTGCTCTTTCAATTTCTCCTTGTATATTTAATTTGTCTGGCTGTTTTTGCCAACCATTAAAATTTTTACCATCATATTCTATTATTAATTTAATATTTCTCATAATTATTCATCCTTTAAAACTATTTATATACACTCTATATCTTATATATTTATAACATCTTTATATTATTTTGTAAAATCAAATCACATATATTTTTTATTTATTTAAGCAGTGTTGAGCCACAGGATCTCCCTGTGGCTCAATGCACCTCTTAGCCTTCTTCATTGTGACTAATCTTGTCAATGCTGAAATTTTCGATATCAATGATATATTCAACATTGACCGGAACGTAAACCTTTGATTCTGCGAGAATCTTTTCATAGAATCCACCTTTTGCAGTGATCTCAAACATATTCTGATACCTGCCAAACAGCCTTTTCTTCTTCAGAAAGACTCTGTTTTGATCTGGATGCTGCATCATGTCCAAAATGCGTTTGTATGTTACCTCTTTCACAATTTTGGGTTCATTTTCGATTCGGTAATTCCAGTATGCTGTCTCCCGAGTATCGTCCATTGCTGTTGCTTTGTTCATCTCGAGAAAAGCTACATGATGCCGGCATACAACATCTGCGAATACTATCGCAAGTTCCTCCAAGTTTTTTCCATGAAAAATCGTTTGCTTCATGCTTGTTCCCTCCATATTGCTCACAACTCTGTGTAACAGTTATAGTATACTACATTTTCATTCAAAAATCAAATTATGTAAATCTCTTCACCTAAATTATTTACTCAAAATCCAATCTATAATAACTTTTTTTATTTCATAATATTCTTGTTCTGTAAATTGCATATTAGCAATGCAAAATCTTCTACTAGATATATGAGAACAAAACATACATTCATATAAATTATTACAGTCTTGAATAAAATATGAATTTACTATTTTAGATGAACATATTACATTATAACTATTAGAACAAGTTGCAGAATCATCAACTCTTATACAATTTGTTGAACTTCCTGTTCTTTGAGATGCAATCATACTTTGACAATCGCCACATCCATCAGAAAAAATCATATTCTTACATTTTCTGCAATCTGTTGATCTAAATATATTTTCAGAATCATATATTGTATCACTTTCAGATACATTTATTGAATTATATACTCTTTCTGTTGTTGTAAAATTTATTCTATCCCATATATCTATTATATCTTTTAGAGATGTTATATCTCTTTTAGAAACCATCCATCCTTTTGCTTTATCATATTTTCGCATTGTATCTTGTTTAATATATTTTTTAGAATTTTCCATTTCTGACCAAGTAATCTCTCCTGTAACACTATCTTTAACTTGTTTTGGAAGTTTTACATCAAAAGCAAATTT
>CALWZY010000004.1 GCA_944386155.1 uncultured Clostridia bacterium
TAGAAACAAAAAAATACACTAAAAATAAAGCCATTACTAATACTAGTATGACTATACTTAGTGGTATTTTTACAGTTCTTATGCTATTTTGTGTATTTTTTCTTTCTTTTTTCCCGTTCTTTAAAAAGCCTGCTCTCTCTCTCTCTCTCTCTAGAGCAGAGCTACTTTCAAGCTTTGTTTTTTGTTCTAGTTCGTTTTTCTTATTTTTCCAAATTCTTTTCATGTGCATTTCTCCTTAGATTTTCGTATACTTTAGTCTATATATTATAAGACTTATAATTATAATCAATTATTATATATAAATTAATTATTTAGTTTTCCTTGATACTCTAAGGATTTATTGATTATTTACTTTTTATTTAACTTTATGTTACTTTTGTTTTTCATTTTTTATTGTATTTTCTGCAGTTCTAGGGATTATTTGATTTTGTTATCCACATTTTTTAAACTTATCCACATATAAAAAATGAATGAGTAAGTTTTACCCATTCATTTTTGTTTTATTTATTTAATCTTTATTTTTACTTTTTTCTTTCTTTTACTTTTTTATAACTATTCTTCTGTTTCTACTGTTGAATCTGTTTCTGGTACATCTACATCTTGGTCTTCTTTAATAGGAGCTTTATCTTCTTCGTCCTTTTTATCTTCTTCATCTTTTTTATCAGATGTTGAAGGTTCTTTTTTATTTGTTTTCTTTGTTCCAACTTCTACTATTCTTTTCATAGTACCATAAGTGTCTCTTGAAAGAAGTTCAGTTTTTACTTTCTTACCATTTAAGTATAAATCTCTATAACATACAGCCTTTGCGCCTTTTGTTCCAGATTGAATTACTTTTTCTTTTCCTTCTGCTAAATTAGCATTTTTCTTTTTCTCTGTCTTATATGGAATAGTAGCTGTTGTATATGCTCTTATTTTAACATCATATTCAACTTCTTCTTCAATTCCCATAACTGTCATTGTAGCAACACCATTTCTTACAGAAGCTTCAATTTTTACAGGATATTCTCTAGAGTTTTTAAATTTAAAATCTTGAACTCCATATACTACTGTAGCATCTCTTCCTGGCTTTTCATAACTTGTAACAAAAGAATGATTTCTTCTTTCTGTAATTTCTAAATTAGCAAGTAATACTGCATTATATAAAGTAGTAGATATTTGACAAATACCTCCACCTAAACCATCTTCAACTTTACCATTTGAAAATACTGCTGCATTTTTATATCCATTTTCTATAGTTCTTTTTCCAACTACTTTATTATATGAAAATTCTTCACCTGGAAGTAATACTGTTCCATTTATTTTTTTAGCAGCAAGTTCAAGATTTGTACTTCTATCTCTGTTACTTGCATCATATCTTGTTGAGTATCTAGAAAGTCTATCTGGGAAAGCTTTACTTCCTAAATCTTTAACTGTCTTTTTAGCTTTAGTAATCTTAAGTGGAATAATATATTCTTCTTTTCCTTTTTCAGATACTATCTCTTTAGCTTCTTCCATTGAAATATCAAAATCTACACCGTCTTTATCAACTACTATCTCAAAAGGATCTTTTTTAATATAAGCATCTTGTGGTTCTGAATGTATTTCTTCATAAATTTTTTCAACATCTATATCTGCTGGATCTTTATCCTCAACTGGGATTTGCATTGTGCTTTCATCTTTATTTAAAATATTTCCAGCAAATCTATTTAATACATCAGTTTTAAATTGTTCATTATTTAATGCTATTCCAGCTTTTCCTGGAGTAATAATTAATTCATCTTCTTCTATACAATATGTATATTCTGTAACAAGTCCAGGTAATTTAGTAGAAACATCTTCTGTTATTGAATCTAACATTTCTTTATTATAAGAAGTTTCTATCTTTATATCTTCTTTATTAAAGAAAGTACTTATAATTTTAAAGTTATTTAAAATTATGTTATTGTCTCTTCCTATTTTATAAGCATTATCTACTGCATTTTTTACTGAATAGTTAATATTTAAGTCTTCTCTTACTATTGTATTTTTATAATCTTCATATTCAATTTTTAATTCATCAATTTTTGTGTCTTCTATTTGTTTGTTAATTTTGTCTTCTGCTTCTTTTGCAGTAAGCCCTGATACATCAACACCATTTATAGTAACTCCACTAATAATCTTATTATTTACTGAAGCTATAATTGAAAATGATGTTAGTGCTAATGCTATTAATAATAATAATATGATAACAACTATTGAGATTACAAAAACTTTTTTTCTTCTAGCCATCATATGGTCTAAGTATTCTTGAGTATTTTTATTTACTTTTTGTTTTTTTACCTTTTTTTCTTCTTTTACTATGTCTTTGTTATCTCTTTCTAAATCTTTTTCTTTTCCCATATTTTTCTACTCCTTTTCTTTAACATATATAATTTTATCATATTATAAATCTATGTGCAACATATCTTTTTTCTTTACTTCCCTAAAGTTTTTTTAATTTTTTTGCTAGACAATTTTGTCTTTTTTATATATAATGTATTCAAAGTTTTATGATAGGAGTGATTTAATTTTATGTTAGGTAGTTTAATTGCAAAAATAAGAGAAGATAGGAATATGTCAAAAACAGATCTTGCAAAAATGACTGGCATTAATGTTGGGCATTTGACTCATATCGAAAAAGGAGAAAGAAACCCTAGTCAAAAAGCTTTGAAGTCAATTTGTGATGCTTTAAATGTTCCTTATGAACCTTTATATTATACTTATGAGAAAGAATTGACTGAAAATCAAAGACAATTTAACTTAATTAATAATGTACCTTATGACAAGATACCTCTTATAACAAATGTTGAGTCTTTAGTACCTTGTCCAGCAAAAATTCCTTATGCATCACTTGCATTTAGAATCCAAGATGATACTATGAAAGGAAGTCTTCCAAGAGGAACTTTAGTATATCTTGAACTTAATGCCATTCCAGAGCACAAAGAATTTGGATTATTTAGTTATAACGGTACTGTTATGGTTAGAAAACTTATGTATAAGAGAAATAAAATTGTTCTTAAAGCAGATAATTTATTAGTAAAAGATTTTGCTGTAACACCAGATGATGATTTTTATATTATAGGAAAAATTCATGTATAATTTAACATAATTATTACATTTTCATATATTTTTTATTACATTTACCTTTTTATGTCTTATTATGTTGAATTTAGGAATTTTTATATTTATAATATTGTTTAACAAATGATAAGTATTGTAAGGAGTAATAAAATATGGAATTATGTAAAAATATATTTTTTAACACAGATAAATTAACACCAAATTCAGAAATTAAGATTTCTTATACTGGAAAGTTCTTTCAAGACGGTTCAGAAGATGTCTATATTCATTATGGATTTGGCCCAAACTGGGATAATGTAAATGATATCAAAATGGAAAAATCTGATCTTGGTTTTCAAGCTGAATTGACTTTAGAAGATAATGAAAATTTTTCTTTCTGTTTTAAAAATGGAAATGGTGATTGGGACAATAACGAAGGTAAAAACTATGTATTCCCAATAGAACATATAGAAACTGATTTAATTTTAGTAGAAGATTCTTTAAGTCTTGCTTCACCAAGAAAATTAAGAAAATCTTATATTATTACTAAAAAGATTAAACTTGCTATATACAAAGTTTTAAGATACTTACCAAAATTAGTTTCTGGAACATATACTTCTTCAAAGAAAAATGCAGAAAATCAAGAATAGTTTATAATAGTTTAAATAATTAGAAATTAGCTATAAAAAAATCCAAACCTTTTAAAGTTTGGATTTTATTTTTTATTTCTTTATAACTTTTCACTAGTTTTTATTATTTATCATTAAATGTTTCTTAATTATTATCCTTATTTAGCTCTATTTTCTTGTTAAATAATATTCCATCCTCCATTAATAGATATAACTTGTCCTGTAGTAAAAGTATCTTCTACAAGCCATTTAACGCATTTTGCAATATCTTCAGGTTTTCCTATTCTACATAAAGGAGTTTCATTAATTATATTTTCTAATTCTTCAGATGTTAAATCATTATTCATATCTGTATCAATTAGTCCAGGAGCTATTGAATTTACTCTTATATTAGAAGGACCTAACTCTTTTGCTAGTGATTTTGTCATTCCATCTACACCTGCTTTACTAACAGAATATGCAACTTCACATGAAGCTCCTACTAATCCCCATATAGAAGATATATTTATTATAGAGCCTTCTTTTTGCTTAATCATATATTTTACTGTTTCTTGACTCATAAAAAAAACAGAATTTAGATTAACTCCTATAGTTTTGTTCCATTCCTCATCTGTAATATCTGTAAATAAATTATAAGTTGAAATTCCGGCATTGTTTATAAGTACATCTATTCTGCTATATTTATCTATAGTATATTCAACTATTCTCTTGCAATCTTCTCTTTTAGATACATCACCTTTTATTATATCTATCTCTATATTTTCTTTTTCTAATTCTTCTTTTAGTTCTATTGCTTCTTTCTCAGAATTATTATAGCATGCAATAATTTTATTATTTTCTCTTGAAAGACTTTTAGCTATTTCTCTGCCAATTCCTCTAGATGCTCCAGTAACAATTATAACTTTATTCATCTTATCACCTCATAAAAAAATAAAAGTCAGCAATTAAGAGTATTCTCAAAACTGTTGACTTTTCTATGGAGCCACTTGTCCGATTTGAACGGACGACCTACTGATTACAAGTCAGTTGCTCTACCAGCTGAGCTAAAGTGGCATATATAATTGGTGACCCCTACGGGAATCGAACCCATGTCTCCGCCGTGAAAGGGCGATGTCTTAACCGCTTGACCAAGGGGCCATAAATATCAAATGCAAGCATTTGATATTTGGTGAGCTATCCGCGACTCGAACGCGGGACAACTTGATTAAAAGTCAAGTGCTCTACCACCTGAGCTAATAGCCCATAAATAAAAGCGTTACGGTGTTATTCGTAACTGCTTTTATATATTACACTATTTTTTTTTAGTTGTCAACATTTTTTTATAATTTTTTTATAAATTTTTTATAATTTTTTATTTTCATAGAAAAATCATAATATTTTTATAAATTTATTATATTAGCTTCTATTTTCTCTTCTTCTAATACTTTTATTTCTCTATTTGTACAAGTGAAAATTATTACTTGATTATTGTTATTATTTAAGTATCTTAATATATTTTTCATTCTATTTTTATCATAATAAGCAAAAGCTTCATCTAATATAATTGGTATTTTCTCATCACTTATTGATTTTGCTGCACTTAATCTTAATGCTAGATATATCATATCTATAGTACCAATACTTAATCTATCTATGCTAATATAACTTCCACTTTCATTTTCAATCTTTATACCATCTTCATCCACTAAGCATTTTTTATATTTTCCATTTGTTGCATTAGATATAATATTTTGAATTTCTAATATAAAATCAGGTGTTATATTTGACTTCATTTCTTCATATGCTTCTTCTAAATTTTGTTTAACTAGATTATATATTTCATTTATGCTTTCTAATTCTTCTTTTTCTTCATATAGTCTATCCAAATCTTCTTCTAATGATACAAGATTTTCTAAATTTTCTACTATATTTTCATTTTCTATTTCCATTTTCTTTTCAGAAACTTTATAATTTGAAAGACTTTCTTCTTTTTGATTAATTAAATCCACAATATCTTCATATCTTGCAGATAAGATATCATTAATTTGTTTCTCATCTACTTTATCTTTAAACTCATTTACAATTTTTTCATTTTCTTTTTCTTCTATGTTTTCTAATTCTTCTTCTATTTTACTTACTTCTGCAAATTTTAATTTTTTTATATCTTCTAATCTATTTATATCTTCTTCTATTTTTGTTAGTTTTTCTAAATATTTTTTATTTATATTTCTAGCGTTTCTTTTATTTTTTCTATCTACTATAAAAAATATTATTCCTATTAAAGCTACTATTCCATCTAATATTAATAAAAGCTTTTGATTTGAAACTATAGATATTACTGTGATTACAGCAATTAATAATATAAACATTATATATATTAATTTATGTGATTTTCTTTTTTCTTTCTTTTCTGATTTTAAGATTTCTATTTCTTTATTTTTTTCATTTTGCATTTCAGAATAACCATCTATTTCGTTGTCAAGTATTTTAATCTTTTCTCTACTTATGCTATTTTTTTCTTTTAAAGTTTTTACATTTCTTAATAGGCTTAGAACATATTTCTCATCTTCAAAATCTTTAGATAAATTTTGTTTTTCTTGTTCTAGTTCATACTTTTTATCTTTATATTTACTTATTTCGTCTATTTCTTCTTTTAAGTCTTCTATTTTATCATTTACTATATTTATAGGTCTACCAGAACTTCTTTCTGACCCTATTTCTTCTAATTGTTTTTTATTTATTTTATCTATTGTTTTCTTATATGAAATATTTTCATTTCCTGTTGATACCATATTGCTTAATTTTTGTATAATTGATGTTTGACTTGCCTTATTTAATTTAACTTCTTCTTGCTCAGACATAAAAGTATTTAAAAACATTTCCTCATTAATTCCAGTCTGTTCTGTAAAAAATTCGCTTCCTTTTGTTTTATCAATACTATAATCAAATGTTACATCTTTTCCATTTTTATAGATTTCTGGAGTTTTTTTCTTAAAGTCCCTAAAAATTTCATAATCATCACCATTATCTAACTCATATTCTAACTTTCCAGAAAACGCATCAGTATTCCATGGTTTATATTTATCAAAATCTGATATTTCTTTTCCTTTTTTATTTTTTGATATTCCATATAAAGATGATGATATAAAATTTAGCAGTGTAGACTTACCTGATTCATTATTTCCTTTAATAATATTAATTTTATCACCTAAATTAATTTCAACATCCTCAAGCTTCCCATATCCGTTAATTTTAATATTCTTTATTTTCATACTTATAATACCTCTAACCCATATTCTATAACTTTTTCCATTGTTTCTTTATCAATTAAATTAGCTTCATATTTCTCTAAAACCTTTTTTACAAACATTCCTTTAATATCATTTTGTAGTGAAATTTCATTAATATTATATGCAATTTTAGTATTGTCTTTTAGTTTTACTATATTGTCATTATCTAGAAGTCTTCTAATTTCTTTTGTCTCTATCTTAAAACTTCTCTTCCCTGTTAAAATAATCTTGTAAAAATCAGTACTATTCGTATCTTGCATATCAATCTCTTGGACAATATCAGAAACTGACTCCATTTTACTTACATCAATTTCAATTTCTTTATACTCTCTATCATCTAATCTTACAAAATCAAGTTTTAAATCTCTATTTGTAAACTCTCCAACTACCATTCCGTGAGTTCCTAATTCATCAAAACCTAATGCCATCGTAGATCCTGGATATACTATCCTTTGATCAATTTCTTCATCATATGATTTTTTGTGAATATGCCCTAGTGCAATGTAATCAAATCCTAATTTATTTAAAGATTTTTTTGATAAAGGATTATACTCCCTATAATCATCATTTCCTCCATCTAAACTACCATGCACTAGAAGTATATTTATTTTACTTTTATCTTCTATTTTAATATTTTCTATTTCTGAGTTTTTGCAATAGAAATCTGTAAATCCAAATCCATATATATCTACTCCATCTTCTTCTACTTTTTCAATATTCTTTCCAAAGATATGAACATTGTTTGAAAAATTGTATGTATTGTAAAATGAATTTTTAAGTAATGGATCATGATTTCCTGGACTTATAAATATTTTAGTATCTGGAATTTCTTCAAATAATTTATTTATGTATTCTATTGTAGATTTTCTTATATATTCTTGTTCATATAAATCTCCTGCGATAAACAGATATTCAATATCATTTTCTTTTATATAATCAATTATTTTTTTCATTATTTTTCTTTGTTCTAATCTTCTTTTTTCTGGTAAGTTTTCTATACAATTTAGTGAATTAAAGTTAGCATCTAAATGCATATCAGCAATATGTACAAATTTCATATTTTTACTCCTTATAATAAAAATAACATTGACTAAATTTTATCAAAAGATATGTTTTTAAGTCAATGTTATTTAAACATTTGTTTTTATTTTTTTATTATTTTTTATCCTCTTTTTTATCTTCTATTGAACCAAACAATTCATCAAATTTTGCTTCTAATTCTTTTTGAATATCTGTAAGCTCTTCTTTACTTCCGGCTGATACGTTTTTATTTGCTTGATTTGATGGTTGAGAAATATTTGCCTTTAATGAATCTTCAAAAGAAGTTTTTGGAGTATCTTGCATTTTATTTTCTTCTTGATTAATATTACCTTGGTTTTGTTGTTCAGTATTAGTATTTACATTTTGATTTGTATTATTTGATGTGTCTCCTGTTTCTTCAAATAAATCATCTAATTCTTCTATCTTTAAATCTTCTTTATCTTCTTTTTCAACATAAGGATTATATGGATTAAATTTTCTCCATGCTCCTCTATCTATTTGTTCTCTATTATTATGATCTACTGCATAAGGTGCAATAGTCTTAGCTGTACTATATTTATAATAGTAATATTTATTTGCTTTTATTGGTTTTAAACCTTTTTCATATATAATACATGTATCAACATCTAATCTTCTTAATTCATCTGGTGTTAGAAGTGCTCTTGCCATATTTTGTTCAGATACACTCTTACCTTGTTTCCAGTCAGCTCTATCTTTATTTACTGATTCACTTTCTCTAAATATTGTTTTTTCTCCTAATGCTTTTGAAAAATATTCAACAGTTTTTTGTGAGTTACTACCTAAGAATAAGTGAGTATCGCAGTTACCCATAATAGTCTCGTGTGCCTCTTTATAAACTGCTTCTAACTGATCTAAGTTCTGTAGAATAACACTGAATGATATTTTTCTACTTCTTGATGTTGAAATCTTTTTATCAAAGTCTGGTATTTTACCAATGTTTGCAAACTCATCTAGTATGAAGAATGTTGGAACAGGAAGTGCTCCTCCATTTTCATCAGCAAAATCATATAATTGTTGTATCATTTGTGCAAAGAATATTGTAAGTAAAAAGTCATATGCAGCATGTGTATCTGATGATATTACATATACTGCTGTTTTTTCTTTTCCTATATCTTCAAAATTAATAGTATTTGTTGAAGTAAGCTCTGCTATTTCTCTTGAATCAAATTTACCAAGTTTAGATTGAAGTGATGATAAAATTGATCCATAAGTTTTTTCTGGAGCAACTTCAATAGATTTATAATTCATTCTTGCTGGATGGTCATAAGGAAGTTGATTCATCAAATTTGAAAGCAAATTGTCTCCACCGTTACTATTTGCAGCTCTTACAAGCTCTGAACAACTTGCTAAGTTTTGCTCTTCTGGTGGTCTTACAGCTTTTAAGTAATAGATTAAAGCTTTAAGTAACATTTCTGCCATATCATCCCAGAATGGATCTGATGAATTTCCTGTATTTTGACCTTTTACTATAGTATTTGCTATAACGTCAACATCTATCTCATTTTTTATATGTAATAATGGATTATATCCATCACTATTTTGAGGTCTAACTAAATTTAATACTTTTATTTTATAACCTTTTGATTGTAAATATCCTGCTGTTTTATCATATAGTTCTCCTTTAGGATCAGTAAATACATATGAACCTAAAAGTTGACATGCATTTGGGATAACGTATGATGCAGATTTACCAGCACCAGATCCGTCCAACAACTAGTACATTTACGTTTCCTCTTTTATCAACTGGCAAATATTCTTTTTCTGCTAGGATAATTCCTTTTTTATTACTTAATGTTTTATACTCTTCTCCATTTGTACACCAATCACTTGAACCATTTTCAATTCCATCATATTCATGTTTTGGTATAGCTTTTGTAATTCCTATTGTTACTGCTAGTAAGTATACTAAAGTAAATTTCCAAAGCACGCTCCAAAACATTCCATTAGTGTCACCTGCTAGCGCATGTCCTATTGCATTTATTGGATTTTTTAAATATCCTCCTAAAGCTTCAAAAAACACTTCCCATGAGTTACCATCACCCATCGCAAGTGTTCCTACTTTTAATCCGTCGCTAATTGCTCCAGATAAAGGCGCAACAAATACTATGACTAGTATTAGCCATAGTATGAAACTTACAATTAATTTGCCTTTTATTTTATTAATAGCTCTAGATATCTTTTCTCCTATTCCCATATAATCACCTTTTCATTAGTAATATAATCTAATATTATCTTCCTTCAGATTCAGATCTTCTGTCAGAACTTGGTTTTACATCAGAATCTTCTGTTATTGAAGGCATATCTGCTATTCTTTTTTCTTCAGCTTTTTCTCTTGCTTCTGCTTCTTTTGTTGTTTCTGTTGTTTCTAATGTTCTTGGGCCATGTACATCTACTGCATATGTACCATCTTTTCCGATTGATACAGCATCTGTTGCATCTATAGAATCTCTACCAGTTGGAAGTTTGTTTATTCTATCTTGTTCTACTGGATTAATTACCATTCCGCTTATATCTACAACTTTTCTTACTTCAGCATCATTTACAACTTTAACTGTACAACCTTCAGTCTTATTTCTTCTTTCCTCAAGATCTCCCATATAAATCCCCTTTCGAATTATTCGTCGTTGTTGTCTCTTATTTCAAACACTACATAGCTTTTTTTAGCTTTAAGTTTACATTTTCCTTTAACTTCATTCGTTTCTTTATCTAAATATAACATAGGCTTTACTTCATCCGTTGTTTCAGGATCAATTATAGTAATTGGCCTCTTTAAATTAGGAGTATAAGAAAACTCCCTATACTCTGTGTCTTCCTCATTATACAATGTCTTACACGTCATAGGTATTGGTTTGTTTGATATTTTTACAGTATTTGTATTAGTCTCTAAGTAACCGATATTCATAACTACTTTTTCTTTTCCGAAAGAAAAGATTATGAGCTGGTTACCATCCTCTGCTGGATCATCTACGTAAAATGTTTTTTTAACATTATTACCAACCAATTCCTTAGTATAGTCTAATCTTTCAATTGTATATTTTGGATTATCCTTTAAAAGTTCTTTTTCTGTTTTATCTACTTTATATATTACAGTATTAATGTTCTTTGGTTCTGTAATACTAAAGTGTTTTCCAAAACTCTCTCCCATTTTACACCCCTATCTACATTAATCAGCAATGTATTTTTCTCTTTTGTGCAATTGTCGATAATAATTATACACCATTATGCTGATTATTGTCAATACAAATTACTTTTTATGTTAACTTTTTCTTGGATTAAACTTACTAGTTTTTTTCAATTTGTTATATATTTTTATTTCTTCATCTGATAATTCTGTTGGAACCATAATTTTAGTTTCAAGAATCAAGTTTCCTCTAGAATCACCGTCTTTATAACCCTTGTTTTCTATTACTATTCTATCACCTGTCTGGGTTCCTTTTGGGATTACTACATTTACATCTTCATCTAACCCTGTGATTGTAAGCTCTGTTCCGAGAGTTGCCTCCCATGGTGATAAATCTAGCTCTGTTTTTAAATCAACACCGTCTAGAGTGTATTTTCCTGTGTTTTTAATTTTTATGTTAATTAATAAGTCTCCACTTTTTCCTCCATATTTTCCAGGTTTTCCTTGACCTATTAATCTAATTTTTTCGTTATTTTTAATTCCTTCAGGAATCTTAACATTAAATGTTTTTACACTTCCATCTACATCTTTAAGTGATATTGCTTTTTCTTTTCCGAAAAAGCCGTCAACTATTGAAGCTTCGATTTCAGTCTCTATATTTTCTCCTCTTACAGGAGTTTTCTTTTTATTCTTACCTTCTACCTCGCTTAGTCTATCATCTGATTTTGTTCCAAAAAACATATTAAAAAAGTCTTTTGTTTTAGCATTAATATTTTTTGCACTTATCTCATATGCCTTTTTTTTACGTCCTACATAATAATTCCAACTTCTATCATATTTTCTTTTAGAAGAGGATTTTGATAATATTTGATATGCTTCGCTTATATCTTTAAATCTTTCTTCAGCTACTTTATCTTCTTTATTAACGTCCGGATGATATTTTTTGGCAGATTCTCGGTATGCAATTTTTATATCTTCTAGGTCTACTTTATTCGTTTCTAGCCCCAATATTTTGTAATAATCTTTGAATATCATTTAACATCCCCCGAATCCCATGCAAATTCCAGCTTCATTATATCACACCATTATATTTTTGAAAATAATTTTATAGATATTTTTTCATTTTTTAAGAAAAAATAGCAATAATCTATTTATTTTGATTATTGCTATTATTTTGTGGTTTATTTATTATTTATTGTTTATTTTATCTGAATAATATTTTCTTAACTTTAATGTGTTTTCTGATATAGTTTTATTTCTAGATTTTATTAATTCTATAGTAGAATCTATAATTTCTAAAATTGTTTTATCTATATCTTTTTTAGCAAGTTCTCTTAATTTGTCTACCCCATCATATTTTCTATCTTCTGAAATTGAATCTGATATAAATAGAATTTCAGAAATTCTATCCATAGGAACATTTCCTACAGTATGATATTTTATCGCATTTGCCATATTTTCGGGAAATCCAAATTCTACTTTTGCAATATTTGCTCCTACTTTTGCATGTAATAATACAGGATTTGTTTTTTCATCTTCATCTATTTCTATATTATTCACATTACAATAATTTACTAATTCATCATCTGTCATTTCTCTTGCATTATCATGAGCAATACCAACTAATGCAAGCTTTTCTTCGTCTTCTCCATATATCCTAGCAAGTTCTATGCAACTATTCATTACGCACTTAGAATGGTACAATCTCTTTTCTGATATTCTTGATTTTAAGATTTCTATTATTTCATCTACTGTCTTCATTTATTCTTTAACTCCTATATTATTTACTTTTGCAAGTTCTATTAGTTTGTCTATTAACTCAGAATATCCAATACCCACAGCATCAAATAATTTTGGATACATACTAATATTAGTAAATCCAGGTAATGTATTTATCTCGTTCAATATAACTTTATTAGTTCCTTTTTCTACAAAAAAGTCAACTCTTGCAAGCCCTTTTCCGTCTACAGATTTAAATACTTTTATAGCAATCTTTCTTATCTTTTCTACTATAACCTCATCTAAATTTTCTGCAGGAATTACTGTTCTTGATTGGCTATTTGTATATTTAGCATCATAACTGTAAAATTCTTCTGCAGATAAAACTTCTCCTACGCAAGAAGCAATTACATCATCATTACCAAGCACTGCACATTCTACTTCTCTACCTATGATTCCTTGTTCTACTATTATTTTCTTATCAAAATTACTTGCATATTCTATTGCATCTATTAATTCTTCCTTATTTTTTACTTTTCTAATTCCTATTGAAGACCCTGCATTTGAAGGTTTTACAAACATTGGGTATTTTAATTTTTCTTCTACTTTTTTAGAAATATCTTTTAATTCACTTTTAAACTCATTATGGTCGTCATCAATAAATATGTAATTACCATCTATCTTTTTGAACCATACATATGGTGCTTGAATTACTTCAGCATCATTTAAGATTGCTTTTGTAAATACTTTGTCCATACTTACACTTGAAGCTAGAACTCCACATCCTACATATGGTTTTTTCATCATTTCAAAAACTCCTTGAATACATCCATCTTCTCCATATGCACCATGCAAAACTGGGAAAATTACATCAGCACTTTCTAATGCACTAATTAAATTTTCTTCTTTCTTCAAATCAATTTCATTTGCTTTGTCTAAATTTTCTATATCTCCTATGTATTCAAAAGTTTCACCTTTTTTATTAATGTAGACAGTTTTTACTTCATATTTTTCTTTATTTATATTTTTTAATATAGATTTTCCTGACATTAAAGATACATCATGTTCTGTTGACATTCCTCCAACTATGACTGTAACTTTTATTTTTTCTTTTACCATATTATATATCTCTCCGAATTTCATACTATTTGAAGCTTTTAGTAAAATCTTATCATCTTTTTTCATTACTTCTTTTAATACTTTTGCTGCTTCTTCATTAGATTCAGTTATATAAACTCTAGCTTTATTCATACCTTCTAAAACGGCTTCTTCTGCAATATATTTTGCATCATCACCAACAGTAATTAAAATATCTACTTTTTGTTTAACAACTTCTTTACCTACTTTTTCATGTAACTCTTTTGAAAAATCTCCAAGTTCTTTTATATCTCCAAGCACAGCAATTTTTCTACCACCTTTTAAAGACATTAAATATTCAAGTCCTGGTTTTATTGATTCATAACTTGCATTATAATAATCTTTTATAATTGTAATATCATATGCTGTTTTTTCTATATCCATTCTATTTCTTGTCATCTGAGTATTTTCTAAAGCTATTCTTGCATCATCTAAAGAAACATTTAATAATTTTCCAACTGCTATTGCAGAAAGTGCATTCATTACAAATGGCTCTCCTGGCTTATTAGTAGAAATCGTATATTCTTTTTTATCACTTTTTACTTTAAATTCACTTTTTGTTTCAAAGTGCTTAATATCATATCCTTGAATATCACTTTTATTTTCTATTCCAAATGTCATAGTTTTTATTTTTTTATTTTCACTATTCCATTTATTTAATAAATCATTATCATTATTTATAACAAGTATGCCTTCTTCATTCATACCTTCTAGTATTTCTAATTTTGCTTTTAATATATTTTCTCTTGATCCTAATATTCCAATATGAGATGTTCCAATATTTGAAATAACAGCTATTGTTGGTCTTGCAATACTTGTTAATTCACTAATTTCTCCAAAATGGTTCATTCCCATTTCAACAACTAAAACATCATGATCTTTTAATTTTAATATTGTTAATGGTAATCCTACATTGTTATTAAAATTTCCCTCTGTTTTTAATACTTTATATTTTCTAGAAAGCACACTTGCTATTGCATCTTTTGTACTAGTCTTTCCTACACTTCCTGTAACTGCAACTACTGGTATGTCGTATAGACTTCTCTTATATCTTGCAATTTCAATTAATGCTTTTCTTCCATCTTTAACTTTAATTAATGTTCTGTCTTTTTTGTATAGTTTTTCATCTTCTTTTGATAATAAATTTTCATCTACTATACAAATTTTTGCACCATTTTCTAGGGCAACTTTGCAATACTTGTTCCCATTGTTGTTTTCACCTTTTAATGCAATAAAAGTATCACCTTCTTTTATTGTTCTTGTATCTGTAGAAACATCTATTATCTCTGCATCTTCTTTTCCAAAAACAATTTCTCCTTCTATTTTTTCTAATACATCCTTAATTTTTACATTTTCCATAAAAATCACCTTACTAAATTTCATATTTGCTATATATTAATATTCACAAATTTGCAATTATATTATCACTTTTTTTAATTTTTGTAAAACAATTAAGTATAAAAAGAAAATATCCTTAATCTACCACCTATATAATTAATAGATTAAGGATTTCCTTTAAAAATCAACATTTTAGTTTTATTCTTATACTTTTATTTTTCTTTTTTCACTTTTTTACTTTTTACTTACTATTTTCCTTTCTCATTGATTTCATACTACATTGTAAGGATTCCACCTTCTGTTTCTATAATAACTAAAATTTGTTCTTCTTCTCCTGTCATAGCATTAATATATACTAAAAATTCTGTATCATTAACTTTTCCTTTAAATTCATAACAAAGAATTTCTGTTTTCCATTCTGTTGGAATTATCGCTAAATTTTCACTTTCAATTTTAAGTTTTTTGTTTAATCCTTTTTTTGCTTCTTCTATGCTAATTTTCGGAGTATCTAATTTTCTTTTTGTATGACAATTTATATATCCTGTGGATTCTATTCCTAAAACTTCTCCATCTAATAGTGACATTTTAAGTTTTATCAAATCTGGATATACAATTACTCCATCTTGATTATAAGCATAATTAATTGTAATCGTATTATTATCTAATTGATAATATGTTTCTTTCATATTATCAAATCCTATTTTAGATAAGTATTCTTTTCCTCTCTTATCTGCTTCTTCTTTTGATATTTTAGATTCTGATATTCTTTTTGGATAAGTCATCATTATTACTTTTCCACCTTGTTTTGATATTGCGATATTTGCTACATCACTACTATTTTTAAACTCTACTGTAAAATAGTATACAGGAATATCTGCTTTTGTTAATTCTCCATTTGAAATTAAATTATTTATCTGTTCTTTATAAAAAACTTTTTTAACTACTTCTTTAGCATCATCTTCTGAAATATCTTTTCCTGTTAAAGCTTTTTTATTTTCTTTTTCTATATGCTCTGAAAAAGCGCCATCATAAATTAAACCAGCATAACTTGAAAAAGTATTGTCAATATCTACTAAAGTACTTAATGATATGTTATCAACTTCTTGAATATAATCAGTATCTACGTTTGTTTTAGTAATTTCTTCCCATGATATTACTCCATTTTCTATATCTGTGTACATTTGGCTTAATCCATTTTTTAAATCTATAGAATAATTGTGAAGCATTTCTATATTTTCTAAATCTTCTTGTGAAAGTTCATTATCCTCTATTGCTTTTCTTGATAAAGAATGGCTATATTCGCTTAATTGATTTAAAAATTTTGCTGTTTTTGTAAGCTCTCTTGTTGAAAGTGGTACTTGTGCAAGATAAGTTACAGCTAAATCTGATTGTCTAGATATTTCTGTAAGTGTTTCTATACTATTTTTACCACTACTAGATATTGTTGCTTTAGCAAGCCAATTTTCTAAACTTTCTACATAATAAACAAGTTGGCCAAATGCCATATTATAATTTGTTTCCTTATAATAATCATTTTCATTTACTCTATCTAATGCATATTTTATAATGCACCCCATAATTATTAAAAGTATTAATATAATTCCTATAAAAATTCTATTTTTCTCTTTGCAATTATTTATTCTTTTTCTCATAACTATCTCCTTTTCATTATAATAGTATTTTTAGTTTTTTATAGAAATTTATTCATATTTTTATTTTTTTATAAAATATGCTATAATATGACTGTTAATAAAAAGAAAGGATTTACTATGAAAAAGATATTGTTATTTTACGGTGCCTATGGAGGCGGACATTTAGCAGCTGCTAAATCAATTAAAGAATTTATCGATAAAAATTATCCAGATACTGAAACTATGATGGTTGATTGTATTGAATACATAAACAAATATTTAAATAAACTTACAACTACAGCATATAAAGAAATGGCAAAAAAAGCTCCTTGGATGTGGAAAAGAGTTTATGATAAATCATCTTATGGTGCTCTTTCTAAAATCACATCTGGTGCAAATAGCCTAATGTCTAGAAAATTAGATAATATTTTACAAGAATTTAAACCTGATTTAGTTATAAGTACACATCCTTTTTCAAATCAAATGTGTACTAAACTTAAAAAGCAACACAAAATTACTTGTAAAATTGCAACAGTTCTTACAGATTTTGCTCCACATCCACAATGGACTGTTGATTCAGAATATATTGATTATTTCTTTGTATCTAATTATGAATTAAAAAATGCCTTATCTGATATGGGAATTGCGGACTTCAAGATTTTTGTTACAGGTATTCCTGTTTCAGAAAGATTTTCTGAACAATTTGATAAGGAATCTATTTGCAAAGAACTTTCTTTAGATCCAAATAAAGATATAGTGTTATTTTTTGCTGGTGGAGAATTTGGTCTTGGAAGAAGAAGAACTCGTATGATTTTGAGAGCTTTAATAAGATTATTTAAAAACACTCAAGTTGTTGCTATCTCTGGCAAAAATAAAAGAATGTATAATAAGTTTGTTGAAATTGTAAAGTCATATAATGCTGAAGATAGAATTAAAGTATATGAGTATACTAAAAAAGTACCAGAACTTATGAGTATCTCTAAATTTGTAATCACTAAGCCAGGAGGTCTTACTACTACAGAAAGTCTTGTTTCTGATTTACCAATTGTAATTATTAATCCAATTCCTGGTCAAGAAGAAGAAAATGCTGAATTTTTAGAAAAAAACAAACTTGCTGTTTGGATAAAAAAAGATGATAACGGTGCTAGAGTATTAAAAAATCTATATAGACATCCTGAAATTATAGAAGAAATACGCTCTAATATACCTAACTTTGCAAAACCTAATTCTACTGCAGATATATGCAATATTTTACTTGGAGACTATAAAGAAACTAAGGAGTAATCATGGAAAAACTAATTAATATATATAAGAAAAATGAAGAAATTTTAAATTATTTAATATTTGGTGTACTAACTACAATTATTAGTATTGCATCATATGCTATATTTACTAATATTTTTAATATAGACATTTTAATATCTAATATCTTATCTTGGATATTATCTGTTTTATTTGCTTTTGTTACTAATAAATTATTTGTATTTAAATCAAAAAATAATTCTTTTAAAGCAAGTATTGTTGAATGTTTAAAATTTTATGCATCAAGATTATTTTCATTAGGAGCAGAATCTTTAATTTTACATGTTGGTGCAACTATTCTACATATTAACGATATGATTGTTAAAGTTTTTGCACAGGTTATTGTTATAATTTTAAATTATATTTTAAGTAAAATCTTAGTTTTTAAAAAGGATAAAAAAAGTGAAAAAGTAAATTAATATCTTTTTATAGCTTTAGCAAATTACTTATTTACATGCATTTCTACAATTTTTACTTTTTTGATATTTTTAATAATCTTTTTATATAATTTTTGATATTACTGTTTTATTTATATAAAATTTTATAAAACATTTTTACTTAAATTCATAATATGAAAAAAGATATCCACATGTTTATAACAAACTGTGGATATCTTTTTTAAATTTCTCTTCTTCCTTCCATTGCTTTCATTAAAGTTACTTCATCAGTATATTCTAGGTCTCCACCTACTGGAATACCATGTGCAATTCTTGTAACTTTTATTCCAAGTGGTTTTATTAATTTTGATAAATAAATCGATGTTGCCTCTCCTTCAACTCTTGGATTTGTCGCTATTATTATCTCTTTTACTTTTGTATCTCTTATTCTATTTAATAATTCTTTTATTTTTATATCTTCTGGTCCTATTCCATTCATTGGTGAAATAGTACCGTGTAGCACATGATATACACCTTTATACTCATGAGTTCTTTCCATTGCAATAATATCTCTTACATCTTCCACTACACAAATAACGCTAGAATCTCTTTTTGGATTAGAGCATATTGGGCATGGGTCAGTATCTGAAATATTAAAACAAGTTGAACAATATTTTAATTTCTTTTTTGCATCTGTTATTGAATTTATAAATTCATTTGTTTCTTCTTCATTTAAATCTAACATATGAAAAGCTAATCTTATAGCTGTTTTATGACCTATACTTGGTAACTTTTCAAAACTTTCTATTAACTTTTCTATTGATGGTGAATAACTTGACATCCGTTTTCTCCTCTTTTATTACATTAGTCCTGGTATATTAAATTTTCCCATACTTTCTTCAGCTGCTGCATCTACTTTTTTCATTGCTCCATTTACACATGTCATAATTAAATCTGTTAGTGTTTCTACATCATCAGGATCAACAACATCTTTTTGAATTGATATTTCTTTTATTAATTTTTCTCCACTAACTTTTACAGTAACTGCTCCTCCACCTACTGTATTTTCAAATTCTCTTTCTGCAAGCTCTACTTGTGATTTTTCCATATCAGCTTGCATTTTTTTTGCTTCTTTCATTAGTTTATTAATATTCATTCCTCCGAATCCTCCCATACCTCCTGGGAATCCACCTCTTTTTGCCATTTAAATTTCCTCCTTTTAATTTTATTCTTCTATAATGTTTATTGGCATATCTATGCCATCTAATTTATTACTTTCTTCTTTTTTAGAAATAACATTTTTTTCTTCATCTATTGATATGTACATTTTCTTTCCTGTAACTTGCATTATAGCATCTTCTATTTCTTTTCTATTTTCTGGTTGTTCTACAATTTTTTTGCCAAATGCAGAAAGTCCAACTATTGCAAGTTGCATATCATTTACTTCAGCTGCTTTTGCATTCATCAGATTTGTAAATAAAGTAATCTTTCCTTTTGATTTTAATATATTTACAACTTCTTTCCAATAATTTTCACTTTGAAGTCTTTTTACTGGTTTATTAGGAGTTTCATCCTTTTTTGTTTCCTTTTTTATATCTTCATCCTTTTTTGATACTTTTTCTGCTAAATCTGCTTTTACATCTTTATTTGAAGATATAGTAAAGTCTCCACTATTTATTTTTTCTTCTAACTTGTCTAATCTTTCTTCCACATCTTTATAAACTTTATGTTTTTTCTTTGCTATTAATTTTAAGATTCCTGCTTCAAACATAATATTTTTTTGTGTAGACCATTTTATATCATTTTCAAGTTCTGATAATTCATATATTACATCAAAAAGTTCATCTTTTGATGCTTTTTCTGAAACTGATTTAATTTTTTCTAAATCATCACTATTATATAAATTTACTTTTCCTTGAACTTTAAATAATAAAACATCTTTTACATATTTTATAATTTCCCATAAGAAATTATATAAGTCTTTTCCATCATTTATTACTTCTTCTATAGTATTTAAACCTTTTTCTTCATCTTTATCTATTATACTTTCAGTGATTTTATTTATATATTCTATCTTTGGAATTCCTACTAAATCTTTTATCTTATCATCTACTATCTCTGTATCACCATCTTGAAGACATCTTTCTAATATACTTATCGCATCTCTCATCCCACCTTCTGAAAGTATTGCAATAGTTCTTAAAGCTTCTTCAGTAATACTTATATTTGATTTGCTACATATAACTTGTAATCTTTTAATAATATCTTCTTCACTGATTTTTTTAAAATCAAATCTTTGACATCTTGAAAGAATTGTTGCTGGTAATTTTTGTGGCTCTGTTGTTGCTAATATAAATTTTACATGAGCTGGTGGTTCTTCCAATGTTTTCAAAAGTGCGTTAAATGCACCTGTTGATAACATGTGTACCTCATCTATTATATATACCCTATATTTAGCTTTTGTTGGTAGAAAATTAACTTCTTCCCTAATGCTTCTAATATCTTCAACACTATTATTTGAAGCAGCATCCATTTCTACTACATCTGTAAGAGATCCATTTAATATTTCTTTGCAAATCTCACATTCATTACATGGTTCTCCATCTTTAGGGTTTAAACAATTAACAGCTCTTGCTAATATTTTAGCAGCTGATGTTTTTCCTGTTCCTCTTCCACCATTAAATAAATAAGCATGTCCAACTCTGTCTGACATAATTTGATTTCTTAAAGTTCTTGTAATATGCTCTTGTCCTGCAAATTCTTCAAACGTTAGTGGTCTAAATTTTCTGTACAAAGCTGTATATGCCAATTTTACCACCTCTTTCATATAAATAAAAAATATAGTAACAGCTTCTCTGTGGAAAGCATGATTCACATAATACACTATTTATCGCTGCTTTCTTCCGAATCTGACGAGGTTCATAGCTTTTTATTGAACATACTTTCCACACAAAAGCTATCACTATACCTTAAAGATTATATAATGATATCCTTTATTTATCAATACTATTTTTAATTTTATTTATATTTTTTTATTTTATGTTTTTAATAATTATTCTATTCTCTTTTAAAAACAACATCCGAAAAATCTTCTATAACTTTAGTATTAATACCAGAATCCTTAAAACTATCTACTGGCATTTCATAATTTAATGTTGTTTTATATTTTACTCCTGATGTAGTTTCTATTATTAAATCAAAAGACACTTTATATTTTAAGCTGTTTTCATCTATTTTTGCTTTTTCTAGTAAACTACTATCATATTTTATTTCTTTATCTTTATCAGAAGTATATGTACCTAAATTTGAGTTTTCTATTCTAAATGCTATCATTCCGCCTTCTTCACAGATTTCATGTTTATCTAAGCTATCTACATTACTTCCTAAAAATTCAATTTTTTCGTTTTTATAATCTTTTGTGCTATTTACATATATATTATCTAAATTATTTCCTGTCGGTAATAATACTTTAATCTTTTCTGTATCATCTATATTTTCAAATTTTATATTTTCTATACTAACTTTTTCTATTTTTAAATCATCATGGTGATTATCATCTTTATTAATATATATGTATATATCATTATTTTGAAGTAATTCTATATTCCATAATTGATCACCTTCTAAATCTTTAGATCCTAGGGTGCTTTTTATAACAATTTGGTTTAATTTATATGGCATTTGTGTTTCGCCTTCTACTTGGTATCTAATCATTATAAATACAGATGTTAGTACAATAAAAAACACAAAAAATAAAAATATATACTTTTTTATTACCTTTTTCTTTTCTTCTTTCATTACTTCACCTGTTTCTTCATTTCTCTTAAATATTTAAAAAAATCTTTTAAAATATTTTTGCATTCTTCTTCTAAAATTCCTTTTTCTACTTCTACTATATGGTTAAATTTATAGTCTTCGAGTAAATTAAGTATACTTCCTACTGCCCCTGATTTATCATCATTTGCACCTATATATACTTTTTTTATTCTAGAATTAATTATAGCTCCTGCACACATTGGACAAGGCTCAAGTGTTGTGTACATTTCACAACCTGTTAATCTCCATGACTTTAATTTTTTACTTGCTTTTTGTATTGCAAGTAGCTCTGCATGCATTGTTGTATCATTCTTACATTCCTTACAGTTATGTGCTCTTGCTATAATTTTTCCATCCTTTACTATAACTGCACCTATTGGCACTTCTTCTTCATCAAAAGCTTTTCTAGCTTCTGCTAAAGCTTTTTTCATAAAATATTCTTTATCCATCTTATTCTCCAAAAAAATAATGGTGCACCTAACAGGAATCGAACCTGTGGCCTCTCCCTTAGGAGGGGAGCGCTCTATCCAACTGAGCTATAGATGCATATTGGGCAAAAATGCCCACTTATATTAAATTTTATGCATTTAATTTTTCTAATAATTCTTCTACATCAATACCGTGTACGTCACAAGCTTCTTCTAATGTTTCTGCTTGAGAAGCTGGACAACCTAAGCAATGCATTCCAGCATTAATTAGTATTTCAGCTTTTTCAGGATTAGTTTCTAATAAACTTCCTATAGTAGTTGTTCTTTCTATCATCTTTTATCCCTCCTTTAGAGTCTTTGTCGCAAATTATTTTAACATATTTTTTAAAAAAAGTATAGACAAACCTAAGAAAATGTTATATCATGCTGAAACTATAGGAGGTTATCTTATATTGAATTTTTTAATCATTACTTTTTTTATTACTTTTTTAGTTCACATTTATATAATTTTTTCTTTTTTATACAATTTATTTGAATCTGTTTTTCTTTTCAATAAACAAGGTGCAAAATTAAATAAAAAATTATTTCATTAGGAGGTAAATCTCATTATAATTAAAAAATTTTTTTCTATTTTTCTTTTATCATTACTTTTTAATTGTTTTATACTTTTTATATTTAAAGACTTATATTTAGCTGATTCTATTGTTTTTACTTTTTCTGTTCATCCTTTTGATCTATGTAAAAAGTATCCATTTTTTTGGTCATCATTTAAGAAAGCTTATCTTATAATTTCTTTTATTTCTACACTCATTTTGTCTAATTATTTCTTAAGTAAGTTCTTAGTTTATAAAAATAAATCATCAAAATCGAAAACTCAAAACTTATCCACAACTACATCTAAAGATATCTATAAATTAGATACAGATAAGCTCAATCTGCTTGTAGGAGTTGATGAAAATGGATCTAAAGTATTTATCCCCAATAAAGGCTTGTTTCAAAATATTTTAGTTACAGGAACTATAGGAAGTGGAAAAACAAGTTCTTTATTATATCCTTTTGCAGAACAATTAATAAAGTATAATTCTTACAATAAAAGAGAAAAATTAGCTATGCTAATTTTAGATGTTAAAGGTAATTTTTATAAACAAATGTTAATATATTCAGAAAAGTATAATAGACTTGATGATGTTGTTGTAATTGAACTTGGTGGCAGATATAAATATAATCCTTTGGATAAACCTGATTTAAAGCCTCAGGTTTTAGCAAATAGACTTATTTCTATTTTATCTCTTTTTAGTAATAATACATCTGACTCATACTGGCTTGATAAGGCTGAGCAAACATTAACAGAAGCAATAAAACTTTGTAGACTTTACAATGATAACTATGTTACATTTGAAGAACTCCACAAGATTATATTATATCCAAATTACTATAAAGAAAAAGTAACTTTTCTAAAAGAAAAGTATCTAAAAAAGGAATTATCAACTTCTGAAATACTTGTTTTATCAAGTGTTCTAGACTTTTTTCAAAATGAGTTTTTCTCTATTGATAATAGGGTCTTATCTATCATAAAATCAGAAATTTCTAGGATAACTAATACGTTTGTTTCTGATCCAATCGTTAAGTCTACTTTTAACCCTAAAAAAAATCAAGTTAATTTTTATGGTTTTAAAGATGTATTAGATTCTGGGAAAATTGTTATTCTAAATATGAATATCTCAGAATATACGTCTCTTTCTAAAATTATTTCTGCATATTTAAAATTAGATTTTCAGTCTGAAATACTTTCGTCTCTTTCTAAAAAATCACATGATACTGTTAGAACTTCTTGTTTTTTAAGTGATGAATATCATGAATATGTGACTTCTTCTGATGCAAATTTCTTTGCTCAGTCAAGAGAAGCTAAATGTATTAATATACTTGCTACGCAAAGCTATACTTCTCTTTTAAACACTTTAAATAATGAATCATCAACAAAGGTAATAATACAAAATCTAGTAAATAAATTTTGGTTTAGAACAGATGATTTATTTACTATTGAAGAAGTTCAAAAACAAATTGGAAAATCTGAAAAAACTTTAACTTCAAATACTATTTCAGAAAATGCTAAACAAACTTCCTATAGTATTTTTACTAATTCTTTCATTTCTCATGATTCCAACATTTCTGAAAGTATAAATACTTACAAACAACTAGATTATACCTTTGATACTAATTTTTTTACTTTAAACTTAGAAACTTTTTCATGTCTTGCCTTTATCTCTACAGGAAAAATCATTTTGCCTCCACAAAAAATCAAAACATTACCTTACTTTAAATAAATCAAATTCTACTTACAGAAAGGATCGTCTATGTATAAAATAAAATTCAAATTTACTTTTTTATTACTTTTTTCCTTTTTACTTTTATTTTTCTTTTTACCTAATAATGCTTATTCTGCTTATCCAAAACTAGTAACGACTTTAAATGATGCTTTTACAAAAATAGAATCTTGGATTATAAACATTTCTACTCCTGCAGCTGCTGTAGCTGTTGGAAGTGGAATTCTAATGAAAAAATTTAGCTTTGGCGATGAGGAAAAAATAAGAACTGGAAAAAGATTAATAACAGGATCATTATTTTCATATGCATTTATATTGTGTATAGATTTAATTTTATCCACAATTAATGCACTAATTGGGTAATTAAATGGATATAGATAATGTTACTGAAGTTATAAACTCCTCTATTAACTCTTTATATTCCAGTTTCTTAAATTCAATTAATGTTGATTCTTATGAAATTTTAGATGAAATTACTTTTATTGATTCTAAAATTTTAGATAATACTTATTTTATATCTTTTTTAGATAATCATTCACATAGCATTATTGATATTGCAAATGCCCTTTTACTCGCTTTTCTTATCTATTATGGATTTTCATATTTATTTTCACATTTATCTGGAAATTCTGTGGAAAAACCTTTTCAGTTTATAATTAAATTTACTATTTGCGCTATTTGTGTTAATTTTTCTTATTTTATTTGTAAGCAGATTATTAATGTCTTTGATATTTTAACTGATTGCATAAGGGAATACTATAATTTTATTTTTTCATCAAAAATCTCATTTTCTTATCTTGGCAATCAATTAGAAGAAATCTTTTTTAGTGAAATTTTACCTGAACCTAACTTTTTTAGTTTTGAAGGAATACTAAGCATTTTTATTAGTTTTGGTATATTTAATCTTATAATTACTTATTCTTATAGATATATCTTAATTAAACTTTTAATTCTTTTATCCCCATTTTTTATCTTATCATATTCAACAAATTCAACTAAATGGTTATTTAAGATGTGGATAAAAAATCTTTTTTCTTTACTTAGTATTCAATTAGTAGTTTCGATTATACTTTTTATAACTACATCTATTGAATACAATGTAGTAGATGCTACTACTAAAATATTATATATTGGAGCTCTTTATGCACTTATTAAAACGACTTCTTTTGTTAAAGATTTTACAAGTGGTTTTACTACAGATATTACTTCTGGTATTTCATCATTAAAAAGCTCTTTACATTGATAGGAGGGATTATTATTTTTATTTTTCCGAAGAATTATAATTTTTCATATTAATTTTTTGTAATTATTGATTTTTTTACATTATTTATAAATTTTTTATATTCTATTCTTTTATTTTTCTTTTTTAATCTTTTTATCAACAGTTTTTTATTAAGAATTATACTATTTATCATTTTCTTTTTACCCTTCTTACTTTTTACTTTATTAAGAACAAACAAAGAAAATATTTTTATAATTTTATTTTATATTATAAAATTTTTATTTTCTCAAAAAGTTTATTTATATAGGAAAATCTCTATTTAGTTTTCTTTTATTTTACTTTTTCTTACCTTTTTTCTTATTGTAAATATTAAACTATGATGATATAATGCAAAAAAGTTTTTGATTATATTTTGAAGGAGAAATAAAAAATGAAATTAGAGCAAAATGATAAATCAATGTTATTTTCATCAACAGAAATACCAGATGTGTTTTTCACAGAATACTTATCACAAGCAAATGGTGATTATGTTAAAGTTTATTTATATCTACTTTTTTTATCTAAATATGATAAAGATATTAAAATAAATGATTTATCTAAAAAACTTGCTCTTCCATTAAAGACTATTCAAGAAGCTTTTAAATTTTGGGAAGAATGTGGAGTATTAATTAAAAAAACTACAGGATATATTTTAACTAATATACAAGAAACAGAACTTTTAAAATTATACTCTCCTAAATTATCATCTTCACCAGAAGATATTACTAAAAGTGAAAAAAATAAATATAGAGTTAAAGCGATTGAAAATATTAATAATCAATTTTTCCAAGGTATCATGTCACCTTCTTGGTATAATGATATTGATCTTTGGTTTAAAAAGTATGATTTTGACGAACAAGTAATGCTTGCTTTATTTAATTATTGCTATGATAGATCCGCTTTACATAGAAATTATATTCAAGTAGTTGCTGATAGTTGGCATAAAAATAATATCAAGTCTTTTTCAGACTTAGATGCTTATTATCAAAAACAAGAAAAAATATCTTCTGTTAAAAAGCAAATTATTAAAAAACTTGGATTAAATAGGAATTTAACAACATATGAAGATGCATATGTTGAAAAATGGACACTTGATTTTAAGTATAATTTAGATGTAATAGAAATTGCTTTAAAAAGAACAACATCAAAAACTAATATTAGTTTTGACTATCTAGATAGATTAATTTCTGACTGGCATGATAGAAATTTAAAAACTCCAGCTGAAATTCAAGAATTTCTTTCATCTCAAAAGAAAAAAGATAAAGATATTAAAAAATTAGAAAAGACAACTAATTATAATAATACAACGCAAAGAAATTATGATAATTTAGATAATTTATTTGCTAATTGAAAGGATGTATAAATGGATAATTTTTTACTAAAAAAATTATTAACTGAATATGATTCAAAAAGGATTCAAGCAATTACTGAAGCTGATATAAGAAAGCAAGAAGTATATAGCTCAATTCCAGAACTTCAAAAAATTGAGGATAAATTGCATTCATTATCTATCAATACTTTGAAATCTGTTCTTATTTCTTCAAAAGAAGAAAAAGAAAATTACCTTAATAATCTTAAGGTTCAGTCAAATAATCTTATTATTGATAAGTGTAATATTTTAAAAGAACATGGAATAAAATCAAAAGATTTAGAGCCTTCATTTGATTGCCCTATTTGCAATGATACTGGATATGTAAAAGATTCATCAGGCCAGACTAAGCTATGTAATTGTTTAAAACAAAAAATCTTTGATATTCAATATAATAAATCTAACATTGGTAATTTAGATAAAGAAAATTTTGATACTTTTGATTTTAATGTCTATTCAGATAAACCAAATATTGAAATGTATAATTCAAATATCTCTCCTAGAGAGAATATGCATAAAATTTATGATGCCTGTCAAAATTTTATTAAAAATTTTGATAATCCTGATGAAAAAAATCTTATGTTTTTAGGTCCAACCGGGCTTGGAAAGACATTTTTGTCAAATTGTATAGCAAAAAAACTTTTAGAATCAGGGAAAACTGTTCTTTACCAAACAGCTCCTGTAATGCTTGATAATATCATTTCTGCTCGTTTTGACAAAGATCAATCTTCAAGTTTTGTTGATAATCTTTTAAATGTTGATTTACTTATTATTGATGATTTAGGAACAGAAACAATGAACAGTATGAAATTTACTGAGTTGTTTACTATTATAAATACAAGACTTTTAAATCAAAATAATAAGATTACTAAAACTATTATATCAACAAATCTAGATTTAAAAAGTATTTTCAAAATTTATAATGAACGTATAGGATCAAGGATTGCTGGGCATTATAATATTTATAGATTTTTCGGTGATGATATTAGATTAAAATCTAAAAAATAAAAATAAACAATATAAAAAACAAACAAAAAAAGAACTGTTACTTTTAAAGTAGCAGTTCTTTTTTATTTAGATATATTAATCACTAATCATATCTTTATATTCTTCTTCTATTCTTTCGATACTTACAACTTTACCTTCGTTTGTTCTCATTAGAGTAACACCTTGTGTTGATCTTCCTAGTACACTTATTTCTTTTACTTCTAATCTTATAACTGTACCTGTATCTGTTATCATCATAACATCATCATTTTCAGTAACTATCTTAATTCCTACTATTTTTCCTGTTTTAGCAGTTACTTTATATGTTATAACTCCTTTTCCACCTCTAATTTGAACTCTATATTCGTCAAGTTCTGTTCTCTTTCCAAATCCGTTTTCTGTTATAGCAAGTAGAGTTGCTTTACTATCTCTTATAACAGATTCCATACCAATTACACAATCATCATTATCTACTCTAATTCCAAGAACACCTTGTGATACTCTTCCCATTGCTCTTACATCTTTTTCATCAAAAGTTATGCACATACCGTTTCTTGTAACTAGAACTACATTATCTTGTCCATCTGTTAATTTAACATCTATTAATTCATCGTCTTCTTTTAGAGATATAGCTTGTAATCCTGTTTTTCTACTAGAAACATATTCTGTTAAAGCAGTTTTCTTTATTAAACCATTCTTAGTTGCGAATAATAAGTATTTTCCTTCTGCAAAGTTTTGAATTGGAATAATTGTAGAAACCTTTTCGTCTGCATCTAAGCTTAGTAGATTTACTATTGCTGTTCCTTTTGCAGTTCTTCCAGCTTCAGGTATCTCATATCCTCTTAATTTATACATTTTACCTTTATTACTAAAGAATAAAATAGTATCATGTGTAGATGCTGTAAAGATTTTCTTAACAAAATCTTCTTCTCTTGTTGCAATTCCTGTAATTCCTTTTCCACCTCTTCTTTGGCTTCTATATGTATCTATTGGAGCTCTTTTAATGTATCCAAAGTTTGTTAAAGCAACTATTGTTTGTTCTTCTTTTATTAAATCATCCATATCTATTTCGCCTTCTGCTGCAACAATCTTTGTTTTTCTTTCATCTCCAAATTTTTCTTTTATTTCTAATAACTCTTCTTTTATTAATTGATATACTAAAGTTTCACTAGCAAGTATTTCTTTTAGTCTAGCAATTAATTTCATAAGTTCATTATATTCTTCTTCTATTTTTTCTCTTTGTAATCCAGATAAACGTTTTAATTGCATATCTAGTATTGCTTGTGCTTGAATCTCTGATAACCCAAATCTCTCCATTAATTTTTCTTTAGCATCATCATAAGATTCTCTGATTATTTTAATAACTTCATCAATATTATCAATAGCAATTCTTAAACCTTCTAATATATGAGCTCTTGCTTCAGCTTTATCTAAATCAAATTTTGTTCTACGTAAAATTACATCTTTTCTGTGATCAATATAATATTCTAAACATTGTTTTAATGTTAATAATTTTGGCTCTCCGTTTACTAAAGCTATCATTATTACACCAAATGTATCTTGCATTTGTGTATTTTTATATAGTTGATTTAATACAACTTGTGGATTTGCATCTCTCTTAAGTTCTATTACTATTCTTACTTTATGCTCTCTATCAGATTCATCTCTAATATCTGATATTCCTTCTATTCTCTTATCTCTTGTTAAAACAGCTATATTTTCAATCAATCTTGCTTTATTTACTTGATATGGTAAAGAAGATACTACTATTCTTCTCTTATTTCCGTTCATTTCTTCTATTTCTGCTTCAGCTCTTACTGTAATTTTTCCTCTACCTGTAGTATATGCTTCTTTAATTCCTTCTCTTCCAAGTATTATACCTTCTGTTGGGAAATCTGGTCCTTTTATAACTTTCATTAAGTCTTCGTCTGTTATATTATCTTCATCTATAACTTTTATAGCACCATCTATAACTTCACTTAAATTATGAGGTGGAATATTAGTAGCCATACCTACAGCAATTCCTGAAGAACCATTTACAAGTAGAGCTGGTACTTTAGCTGGTAATACTGTTGGTTCTTGTAATCTATCATCATAGTTTGGCATAAAGTCAACAGTATTTTTCTCTATATCTACTAACATTTGCTCTGCAATTTTTGCCATTCTTGCTTCAGTATACCTCATAGCAGCAGCACCATCACCATCTATAGATCCAAAATTACCATGACCATCAATTAACATATATCTCATAGAAAAATCTTGAGCCATTCTTACCATTGCATCATAAACTGAAGAATCTCCATGTGGATGATATCTTCCTAGAACAGATCCAACTGTATTTGCACATTTCCTGTATGGTTTATCAGAAGTAATACCATCTTCATACATAGAATATAAAATTCTTCTGTGTACAGGTTTTAATCCGTCTCTAACATCAGGTAAGGCACGAGAAACAATAACACTCATAGCATAATCTATATAAGATGTTCTCATTTCTTCTTCAATGTTTCGTACAATAATTTTTTCTTCTTGCTTGTCCATTAAAAAACCTCTTTTCTTTTTTTCTATTTCCTCTTGTATTATACTAAACCGTAAGAAATTATGCAAGTTTTTTAGCCTTATTTTCCCTTATAAAAATAGAAAAAATAATGATTATTTTTTCTATTTTTTAGTGTTTTATTAACTTTATTTTTTAATAATATTTCATTAATAATTTATTATATTTTTATACTAATTATTCTATATTTTTGAAGCTAACTCTAGCTCCTCATCTGATAAGTTAAAATCTCCTGAGGAGTTTATTAATTCATTTAAATTTTTAATATTACTTACTTTATTAATTACTGATTCAATTTGAACTATATTCTTCATACTATCCTCTATTTTTTCATATATATTATTTATCATATCTAAATCTTTTTCATTATATGCTTTATTCCATTCATCACAATATTTATCTAATTTTTCTATTTCTTCTAATTGCTCAGTAAATTTATCTTCAATATTAGATGAAATTTGATTAACTAATAAATCTTTTCCTGAACTTACTAAATTTATAACTTTATTATCTATTCCTGTTTTTTCAGAAAGACATTTTAATCCCTTATCTACACATACAGAGACAAAGTCTAATATTCCTCCATCCTTTATTGCTATTTTCATTTGCTCTACTGTTTTAAATTCGCCAGTTATAATTCCTTTAATACTTTCTTTAAAATTAGCACCACTTCTTTTTAACTCTTCTAATCCTTCTTCAAATCCTCCTTCTATTATTGCATCTTTTATATTTATAACTTGGTCATCTATAATATCTGGTACTAATGCTTTTATAGTAATATTTAATGTATTATCAATAATTTTTCCCATAGTTGTATCTAAAAATTCATTTTTATTTTTATCTAAGTTTAAATCCTTATTTTCATCTATATATAAATCTTCCATTTTAACCTCCTTAATTTATAATTTTATTTACTAAGTTTTCTATGTTTCTATTTCTAAAACAAGTTTTCCCATTAGTATTTATAAACTTAATAAACTTATTTGAATAATCTATTAACATTGATATTTTAACGTTTAATATGTTTTCTATTACTTCCTTTTCTATAAACCTTGAATTATTTTTATTTATTATAATTTGAATCGTTTTTTTATTTATAACATTTGTTATCTTTTCAAATGCTTTTTTAGATTCTTTTAAATTTAATAAATCTCCTTCTATTAGAATAAATATCTTATCTGCTTTATTTAATATGTATTCAAAAATAAAATTTTCATTTTCTAAATTAAAATCAATTATTAAATAATCATATTTATATAATAATTGATTTAATAATATGTCTAATTTACTAGATATGTCTGTTCTAAAATCTTTTATAACTATATCCAAATCTGATAATAAGTCTAAATTATCATTAATTTTTATTAAAATATTTTCATCTTCTTTTTCGTTAAATTTCTTCTTATTAAAAAGAGTAATTAAATCTTTTTCTTTAAAATTCACATCAATTAATAATACTTTATTATATTTACTTAAGTTTTCAGCAACTACTGAACTTATCACTGTCTTTCCTGTTTTCGGTACTCCAGTGAATAATATTATATTGCCTTTTTTTATACTTTTTTTATCAATATTTCCTTCTTTAATTTCTTTGCTTTTTTTAAAACCTTTAATTTTTTCAAATAACTTTTTTTCTTTTTTTTGTTCTATTATTTTCTTTAACATTTCTAGTTCATTTTTTATTTTTTCATTTTCTTCTTTTAGATAATTAATACTACTTACCTTGTTTATTTCAACTTCAAATTTATTACTAATTATATTTATTATCTCATTTATTATTTCATCTTCATTTCTATTTTCTATTTGTATTACATTGTCTTTATACTCATATACCTCTTCTTTTAATTTAATTAATATAATTGTCGTTTCTTTATTTATTAATTTCATTAAATTTTTTGAGATAATATTTTTATAAAATATGCTATTTAGAATTAAAATATCTATATTACTATCATTTTCTAATATTTCAATCAGTCCTTCTTCATATTGTATATCATCATATTTTATATTTATCTTTTCGTATTCTTTTAATTTATAATTAATATTTTCATTTAATATGGCTGTTAATATGTTTATCATCTATATAATTAAACTTTTTTCATAGTCAGAACACTCGATTCTTACCAATAAATGCTCTTTATCTATGAACATCATACACTCTCCTTTTCTTAAAGATTTTATTTCTATTTTTTCCTTTTCAGATAGATTCGTATTTTTGCTTAAAATATTTATATTTTCATCTTCTAAAGAGAAAAATACTTTTATATTTGAATTATTTAAGATACTTTTTCCATAAGCCCCGTCTTCTAAGCTAAATAAATCTGAAACATCTTGTGTTATGGCAACTCCTGTTCCTCCATATTTTCTTATTGTTTTAAAAATTTTATATATAAATCCTGCTACATCTTTATTTGAAGTGACACCTATTAACCTCCAAATCTCATCCAAATATATTGCTTTTTCTCTATTTCTATCTTTTTTTATTTTATCCCAAAACAATTCTGTAAATATGTATATGCCGTATTTTATATTCTCTTCTCCTAAATCATATATATCTGCTACTATAAGCTTATTTGTAATTTTTATGTTTGTATAATTATTAAAAAATTTTAATGATCCATCAATAAATGGTTTTAACTCTATTGCTAATTTATTTGTTTCTTCAGAATTTTTTAATAATTTATATAAATCTTCTAATATTGGCATATCTTTACTTTCTTTAAATTTTTTTATCCCATTTTCTTCTTTATATAAACTTTCATCATTAAATGTAATACCTTTCATTTTATAACATTCAATTATTTTATCTTCTAATATTGCTTTTTCATCATCTTTTAAAGATTCAAATATTAATTGAAAAAATCCCTTTAATTTCTGAACTTTGCTAGCTAAAAAACCTTTTGACTCTTCTATTGATTCTTCTCTTATATCAAAAATATTAATATATGTATTAGAGCTTGGACCGTATTTTAAATATTGTTCCTTCTAAACTTTCTGTAAGTTTTTCATACTCTCTTTCAGGGTCTATAACATATTGATCTATTCCCATAAGTCTATATCTTAATATTTGTAATTTTATAAAAAAAGACTTACCAGCACCACTTGTCCCAAAAATAATCATATTTCCATTCTTATATTTTTCTCTATTGTATCTATCAACAAATATTAATGAATCATTATATAAATTTGTTCCCATAAAAATACCATCTTCATCAAAAATTGAAGATGAAATAAAAGGATATGTTGATATTATTCCATTTGTAAGAATATTTTTCTTGCTAGCTTCCTTTATTTCAATTTTATTTTCATATAAAGGTGTACATGCTAAGAATAATTGTTCTTGCCTAAAGTTTCCTCTTCTTGTTTGCATTCCCGAACTTTCTAGTAACCCTTCAACCTTATTTATTAAATATTCTAACTCCTCTATTGTTTCTGAATATATATTTACATATATATATAAATAATATAAATCTTCATTATTTAATTGCATCTCTCTTCTTATATATCTTGCATCATCATATGAAAATTTAGCAATATCTATATCTTCTCTGTTTTTATTTTTATCATTTAAATCAACTCCAACATTTGCAATATGATATGTCAAATCCCTTATTGTTTTAAACCTATCTGTTTTTTCATAAAATATTGATAAATTCATGTTAATATTACTATTTATTATATTTTTTAAAATTATGTCGTTATATTCTCTATAATAATCTACAATAATAATTCCTGAATAAAATAAGTTATCTATTTCTATATATTTAGGATTATTTTTATTTATATAAGATGGAGATATATAATCTAAATCTTTATTAAAGCTAATATTTTACCTCCTTTCTTTTATTAAAAAAAGAATAAAGTACTTTTACAACTTCATCTTTATTTAATTCAATACATAAATTATTCATTCTAGATAAACATTCTTTTAATTTAAAATATTTATCATTTAAATTATTAATAATTATTTGTTTTTCACTTTCATTTGGAAAATTTTCATTTGAAAACTCTTTTTGATATATAAAATCTAAAATGATATAAAAATTTTTAGAAGAAGACTTATTTTTCTTATTTAAATTATTAATATAATCTATATAATTTGAATAAATCTCTTTAATTTTATCAGACTCAAATTCATTGATTTGATTTATTTTAGAAAAATGATTTAATAAATCTTCTTTTTTGCTTTGAATTAATATTTGAATATTAAAATTACATGTTTTGAAAAAAAGCTTATATGAGTTTAAAATAGAATCTTTCTCTAAGTTAGACTTAAGATCATAATTTATTGGACTAACTTTAATTATTTTTATAAATTTATTATCTTTTGTTTGAATAATACCTTCATTATATATTTTTTTAATATTTATCCATTCTTGTACAGAAATATCTCTAATAATTCACCTCCTTTTATTTAAATATTAATTCCTCTTTTTTTTAATGTCAATAAAATTCGTTTTTCAAAAAATCTTATTTTTCGATTTTTATTATTTTTTATTATTTTTTATTATTTTTTATTATTTTTTTATTTTTTATTTATTTTTTTTTTTTGTAATATTTATTATTTTTTAATTTTTTTAATAAATAAAATTAATTTTTATTTTATTTATTAAAATTTTAATTAATTGTCTAATATTTATATTAAATTAATTTAATTTTTTTTATTTAATTATTATTTATTTTATTTTTATTATTATTTATTTTTTAATTAATTAAATTTATTT
>CALWZY010000005.1 GCA_944386155.1 uncultured Clostridia bacterium
CTAATCCTCTCTACACATTACTATTTATCAATTAGATATTATCATAAAAGAGAACAACTATCAATTGTTCTCTTTTACGTATTATAAACTATCTTTCTAATGATCCATCTCGAAACTTATTTGCCAATAAAAGTTCTTTTATAAATTCTTTCTCTAGTTCGAAAATCTATTAATTCTGTTAGATTCTTTATATAATGAATATTATCTATAACAATTGAAAATAGAAGGTGTTATAAAATATTTTGCAAATTAATAAGAACTTTTTGAAAAACAACAAAAAAAGATGAAAAAGGTTATCTTTTTCATCTAGTGGTGACCCCTACGGGAATCGAACCCATGATTCCACCTTGAGAGGGTGGCGTCTTAACCGCTTGACCAAGGGGCCATAAATGGTACTATCTATTTATACCACAAAACAATAATTTCAGTCAAGCAATTTATTAAATATTATCATTATTATCAACTTTTTGTATACACATATCTAAAATTTCTTTTAATCTATCATCCCTTTTGGTTAAATATAGATACCCTATTAATGCTTCAAAAGCTGTTGAATACATATAATCTGCAGGATCTGCATTTTTAGGTAAATGATGATTCTCAGCATTTCTACCTCTTCTTACAATATCTTTTTCTTCTTCTGTTAATACATCTTCTATACTTTTTAAAATATCTGCTTGTGATTTTGCTTTAACAAACTTAATTGCTTCTATATGTAATCTATGAGGTTTTAATTTTGTCTTATTTATTAAATATGTTCTAACATATAATTCATAAACGCTATCACCAACATATGCCCATGTTAGTGGTGATAACATTTTTATATCCATCTCTTCTTTTTCTCTATCTATTAATTCCAAATTATTCTCTCCTTTAAATATATAAGTAGACTAAGATTTAGTCTACTCATATATTATACCACTTCTAATGTGATTTTTCCAGTTCTTCCGCTTCTAAAATCATCCAAGATAATTCCAGAAACCCTTTCTAAATCAATCTCTCCTCCAGATATTAAAGCTCCTCTTTTTCTTCCTATCTCGTACATGAATTCTAATGCATAATTATCTTCTTTTCTAAGCTCACTAAACTTTTCTTCAGATAATTTATATCTATCCATAAATAATTTTTTATGATTATTTACTAATATTTTAGTTAAATTATATGCCACATCTATTCTATCTAAGATATCATCTTTAATACTACCTGTATAAGCAAGCATAAGACCAGTATTCTCATCAAACTTTGGCCATAAAACACCTGGTGTATCTAATAATTCAATCTGATTTCCTATTCTAATCCATTGTTTTTGTCTTGTAACACCTGGTCTATTTCCTACTTCCATTGTAGTCTTTTTAGATATTCTATTAATAAATGAAGATTTACCAACATTCGGAATTCCAAGAATCATAACTCTTATAGTTTTTCTAACTATTCCTTTAGCTTGCATTTTTTCTATATCTTCACTCATTAATTTTTCTATTTCTTTTTCTATTTTATTAACACCTTTTCCAGAATTCGAATCAACTGCTAAAGCTGGAATATTTTTTGAATTATAATACTCAATCCATCTTTTATTTTCTATTTCATTAGACAAGTCTGATTTGTTTAAAATTACTATTCGTTTTTTATTCCTAATAATATTATCAAAATCAGGATTCCTACTAGATATAGGAATTCTAGCATCTAAAAGTTCTATTACAACATCAATTAATCTTAAATCTTCTTGAATTTCTCTTTTAGTTTTTGCCATATGTCCTGGATACCAGTTAATATTAACTTTTGAAGGATTGTTATTTTCTTTTTTCTTTTCTTTCACTTTGCCTCTCCCACTTTATATTTTAATGTTATCATTATAACATTTTCTTAGTTTTTTATAAAGATTATTTATTCTATCTCTATTTCTTCTTTATTTACTAGTTCATCACTTTTTTCATTTCCAATTTCACTAATTGAAGTTTTTATATATTCTTCAAATTCTTGTAGATTTGTAACATCCTTAGGAGTCACTGTATTAATACCAATTAGTCCTGAATATGTAGGAGATGATTTAATAACTTCTGAAATTTCATTTATAACGTCATCTTTACTTCTTCCTAATTCAATTTGTATTTTTGCATACTCTATTAAAAAGTCTCCTATATTATTCTTAAAACATATTTCATCATCAAATTCTTCGAATATACCAACATGATATAAAGAATCTGTATTATCTATATATTCTATTGGATCTTCAATTCCTGCTTCTGACATTTTAGTAATTATTGCAAGAGTTGAAGGAGAATTAATTACATCTTTCCAAGATAGTCCAAGTGTTTCTTTAAATTCTCTAAAACTTTCTTTTTCTATATCATATGATGATGGAGAACTCTCTTTACCATTTAAGGCAACTTCTGCTATCATATCTGCTTTTCCCTCTTCTAGTCCAGCACCAATCATAGAATTATATATATCATATACACTTCCATCTTCTGTTCTTTCTATTACAGCTAATATAGCTTTTGAGCTAAATATTACATTATCATCTGTAACTGTTTCTGAACAAGCATGTCCTAAAACCTCGTGTAAGAAAACAACTTGTGTAACTCTTTCTGGGTTAACTGCAACTTCTTTAGTCTCTGGGAAGAAATATGCTTGTGCTGTTGGTACATTTGATTCATTTATTATTTCGTCACTAGTTTTCTCTCTTAATTTCATATTTTTAATATTGTACAAAAGAACACTAAAATCAGTACCGTCAAATTCCCTATTATTTGATAAATTAGTAATTGCTTCTATAAACCATTCTTCATATCTTCCCGTTATGGTTTCATTTGCTTTTATTGCTTCTATTATATCTTCATATGTAGGAATACCTTCTAAACCTACTGCCTTTTTAAACTCATCTACATCTCTACATACTGTGAAAATTTCTCCGTTTATTGACATACTATTTAATGCATAAATTCCATCAGCCATTTTTTTATAATATCCATTATATCCGTAATACTCTAGTACTTCTTCATCTGTCATATCTTCTACTCTTTTTGTCTCTTGACTTACAATTAGATTTTCACTTTGAGAAGTACTATCTACTTCATTAGTATTTCCTAAAGTACATCCTGATAAAGTTATAGCCATAGCTAAAGAAATAAGTCCTGATTTTGTTAAAATTTTAGGAATAAAACTAACTATCCTTCTTTTAGATAACTTTTCTTCTTTATCATTACTTTCTTTTTTATTTTCTCTTTTTCCGCTTCTACCCCAAAAATAATATTTATCTTTAATGTACTTTATTTCAAACAATTTGTTTAATCCTATAAACTCTTCAAGTGTAGGATATGTAAGGTCTATATAGTCTTTAGTATCTAATATTTTTAAATAAAATTTTCTATGTTTATTATCTACATAAACATTAAATTTGTTTTTTTCAAAATTAACTGCTCCTAGCAATCTATATTCTATAGCTTTTTCCATAAGACCTCCTTTTATAGAATGTTTTGTTAACATAATTATTCTAGCATAAATATGCTTATTTATCAACCTTTTTTAGATATTAACTGTACTTTATAAAAATAAAAAGAAATCTCTTTTTAAAGAAATTTCTTTTATTTTTTATTCTAATTATAAACTAACACCTTTGCTTTTACTCTTTTCCTTTAATTTTAACCCTAATAATATTCCTTGATCTACTTCATCTTCTCTCATAGGACATTTAATTTTCTTTCCTAATATGATATTTTTTTCATCTTTATCTAACTTTCCTAAAAGCTCCTTTTTAAGTCTTTCTAAATATTCTTTAAAATCCATTTGAACCATATTTCTTGCTGCAATTAATTTCATTCTCTCTTCCATATTTTCAAAATCTAACACATAATTCTCAAAACCTTTTTCTATCATAAAATCTCCGCCATCTAACCTACACTCTGAAATTCCTAATTTTTCTTTCTCATCATATAGGCTTACTAAAATAGCTACCATAGAAGAATTAATTATACTTCTTTCATCTTCTGAAAATCTTCTATAATGGTATCTTGGCTCTGGAATCCACATTCCCCATTCTGTGGAATTTACTCCTACGCATCTTGCTTGATAATAGTATGGTGTTATATATACCTCTCTTGATTTATTATCCTTATCTTGAAAATAATACATAGGATTTATAACATTACTACTTCTGGCACTTAATTGTTTTAAATTTGCAAATTCTCTTTTTCCTATATTTTTTTCTGCTGCAGGTTGCGTAACTAGTAAAGTGTATTGTCTATTTTCATCAACTGTAAGTACATATACAAGTTGAGTTCTTCCATAATTTATAAATTCTATTCTTTTACTTTTTCCATCAAATTCTGGTGCTACTTTACTACGTACTAAATTATTTAAAAATCTATGAATATCTTTCATTTCTTCCAAGCCAATTTGATTTGGTAATGTTTCTAAATACCATACTCCATAATTTGGTATACCTAGTGAGTCTTCTCTTTTAATCATTCTCTCCTCCATTTAACATCCTTTTTATTTTTCTATTCTTTTTTATTATCTTTTATTCCTTTACTTTTTTTACTCATTGATATTAATCTTTCAGAATATCCCTTATCTTTATAAAACTTATATGCTTTTTCATTATAAGCAAAAACATCTAATAAAATATCTTCACATCCTTCTTTTGCTAAATATTCTTCCATAGCAGATAAAAGAATACTTCCTATTTTTTTCCCTCTTACTTCTTTAGATACTATTAGATCAGTAATTTTTCCTCTCTTAGGAGCTTTAAAGTCATATACTTCTTCTTTTTCATTATTAATAATGCCTACTATAAGAGCAACAATTTTATCATTTTCTTTATATAATAAAATCTTACCACCCTTTTCTCTTAAATACATTTTCACTATTTTTAAATACTCTTCACCATATTTTTCAGTTACAATATTATATCCTTCTTTATCTAAATCCATAATATATGTTTGTAACTCTATAAATAAATCTTTGATATTTTTATCATATTTTTCATTATACTCTACAAGCAAATTTTGCCTCCTATAATTTATTAAATCTTATTTATATCAATTCCTCTTAATTCAAAACTTTTATAAATCTTTTCCATGTTTCTATATTTACCACTTCTTAATTCTTCTTCATATAAATCTTTTTCAATATTATCTGTATTTTTACTTAATTCCTTTTCAATATCATATGGAACATTTACCATCTCAAATGATATTTTTTCATTTATATCTTTAGAATCATATTTTCCAGAAAGAATAACATAATTTGCAATAGTAGTATTTTTAACATTTGCATCTTTATCTATATTTCTAAACACATCTATTGCATTTCCTACTGAACCTGCATTAATAATTGTCCTATTATAAATTTTTTGCATAAAAGGTGTGTGAATATGTCCGTATACTACAATATCAGCTTTTTCATTTGAAACAGTATTTTCACTTGGCAAAAATAATGAATATAATCTCTCTAAAGTATCTATATTTCCAATAAAGCCGTTAATCTTTTCTGGTGTTGCATGAAAAAGTCTCACTAGTCTACCACTTAAAAAAAATTCAAATGAATATGGTAAACTTTTAAGAAATGCTTTACTTTCGTTTGATAATTTGCTATCTATCCAATCAATTCTTTTAAGTTCTATTTCAGTCTTTGTCTTTCTATCTATTTTACTTGCAAAATAAACATCACAATTTCCTTTTAAAACTACTTCACAATTATCTTTTATTAATTTAACACATTCTTCTTGATGTGTACCTTTTGCAACTATATCACCTAAACAGAAAATTTTATCAATATGCCTTTCTTTAATATCTTTAAATACACTGTTTAAAGCTTCTAAATTACCATGTATATCTGAAATAATTGCTATTTTATCCATTTACTTTCTTTTTCCTTTATTTTTATTATTTAAATTTCTTTAATACTCTAATGTATTGTTTATTATACCATATTTTCTATTGCTTACAAAATTCAAATTTTTAATAAAAAAAACACACTATATACTCTTATTTTAGTATATAGCGTGCTTTTTATATATTAAGTTCTATAATTATTTCTATCTGCCCTTTCATCAAACTCTCTATCATAAGCTTTATTTCTGTAAAACCAATCAGTTTTCTTATCTCCTGATTTTCCAACTCTATTTTTATTAATATACACATCAATTAAATTAAATACTGGAATTCCGACACCGACAAATGAAGCAATAGCTGTAGATGTCATAGCTACTCCTGTATTTCCATCTAATATTGAAGATATTGTAAATATTAAATCAGATCCAAAATATAGCCAGTACATCATCGCATATATAAATGTTGCAAGTAAGTTCCTTCTTATCATTAAAATAATACAAGGAACAGATAAAAATAATAGAGCAATCTCTATTCCCATATTAAGTGGTACAAACCCTATATCTATTTCCATTGAAAAACAATATGCTACTACAAGTCTAAAACCCCAGAACATAATTGTTAAAAAAGTTAGCAAATAACTTATAAAACTTATCATAAAAAATAATCTCCTTTTGTATAATTATAAATAAATTCTAACACACCGAATATTTAAAATCAATACAATTAAATCAATAAAAAAATAAAAGTCCTAATAAGATAATCTCATTAGGAACTTCTATTTTAATTAGTCTTCATCAACAAAATTAAATTCATCTTTGAATTTTTCTTTAAATATTTCGAATACTTGATTTAATGTTTCTTCATCATCAACACTAACATAAGATTCTTCATCTTCATTTTCTGTTTCTTCAACTTTTAATATAACAACTTCACCAAGATCTTCTTCTCCTTCAGCTGTTACAGGTAATAATATAACATATTCTTCAGAATCATATTCTACTAAATCTAAGAATTCAAATTGAACTTCTTCACCATTTTCATCATTTAACACGATTATATTATTTAAGTCTTCGTTTAATTCTAAATCGTCCTTGTTCTCATCCATTTTTTATTTTCTCCTTTCATATTATAAATCTACTTGTTTATTTAAAAATATTAATACCGATTTATAATTGCTGTATATAATATATACTAAATTACATATTATTGCAACAATTAATTTGATTTTATTTTATTCATATACATTTCTAGTATATAAACAGCAGAAATTGTATCTACTAAATTTCTTTTATTTTTTGGATTTATATTCAAATCATTCATTGTTCTATGAGCTTCTACAGTAGTTAATCTTTCGTCTATTGTCTCTATTTTTATTTTATTATATTTGCATTTTAGCTTATGAATAAATTTATTTGTTACATCCACTCTATCAGAAGATGATCCATTCATATTATATGGCATTCCGACTACTATAGTAGATATCTCATATTCTTGCATAATTTCATCTAATCTCTTAAGTAAAATCTTATCATTTCCTTTATGATGTATTGTTTCCAATCCTTGAGCAGTTATTCCGAAGTGCATCAGATATAGCAAGTCCTACTCTACTATCACCATAATCAATTCCTAAAATTCTTTTTCCCATATTATTCAAGTCCTATATAATTTTTTAACATTTTTTCTAATAATTCATCTCTTTCTACAGATCTTATTAAGTTTCTTGCATTTTTATGGCTAGTTATATAAGTTGGGTCTCCTGATAAAATATATCCAACTAATTGATTTATAGGATTATATCCTTTTTCTACTAAAGCCTCATAAACTTCTTTCATTATCTCTTGAGTTTTAGCATTATCTTCTTTTTCAACACTAAATTTCATTGTCTTATCAAAATCCATATAATATCACTCCTTTATATAAAATTAATATTGTGTTCACTCTTATCAGCAGTATCTAGATATTCTTCTAGTTTAGCTGTAACTTTCTCGACCCCAGTTCCTTTATAATAAGTTGATACTACAAAATCAACTAAAGGTTTTGCATATTTTTTCTCTCCATCTGGTGATACATATTCTATTTCTATACTTTCTAAATCATCTCTTAATTCCTTTGTAACTTTAGTTACATGATCATCATCTTTTCCAATAAATACAATAACAAATTTAGGTCCCATATATCTTACAAAAATTTCTCCTGCATCTATTGAAGTCTTAACCCAATTTGCCACTGCAATAATTATATTATTACCAGTTTCTCTACTATATGTCTTATTTATTTCCTCTATATTCATTATCCTAAACATACATACTGTAGAAGTTGGCTGTGAATCAATCTTTGCTTTAGCTTGACCATATAGATACTCTGCTGAATATAATCCAGTAAATTGATCAGTTCTTACTATACTTTCCATTGCTTCTTGATAAGATACTGTTTTTACTAATGCAACTATATCATCTCTTATAACTTCTAAAAGTGTTGTATCAACTTTATCAAAAGCATGCATTACTGAACTTTCTATAATCCAGTATCCAATATATACATTATCTATAAATAGTGGAAAAAACATTGCTGATTTTGCTCTACCAAAATCCATCTTTTGATATGGAAGTTTTTCACCTTCTTGATCAACTGTTATATATTTTGGTACTGCATTTGTAATACTTTCTTTAAAAACTTCTTCTGTATGAAGATTTGTTAAATTTGACCAATATTTTTGATCGGTATTTGAAGCTTTTAAAATATATTCTGCACCATTAAATACTACAATAGTTGAATATTTAATCTCGAATTTTTCAATTAATACATCATTAACTCTTTTTATCTTCTCATCTACAGATATATCTTCTCCAGTGATATCCATAAAATCTTGCAATACATTTAAATTATTTATTTTTTTAGAAATATTAGTATATGTATTTAATTTATTTTTTATATCAATATTATAAAAAATTAATATTGCAACTATTGCTACTAGTATCACTATAGGTACTAAAACCAAAACAATTCACCTCTTTACAAAGTATTTTAATATTTATTTCTCATTTGATTTAATGTATTATTCATTTCGTCAGAAAAATTACTTCTAGTATAGTCAGGTCCAGTTTTTATATAAGTTTGCTTACTTAATAAAGGATACACCATATTACCTAAAATTTTCAAGCTATTCATGAAATTTTTTGAATATCCACTTATACTTACATTACAATTTACTAAAGTCTCTAAATACTTAGAATAAGTTGAATCTTCAAATGGAAGTGTACAAGCCTTTATTTTATCTTTATTAAATAATTCTGTCATATATGACATACTAGGATCATTATAGAAAGACATTCCTCCTATAATAGTCTTAGATGTAAGTCCTCTAACTTTAATTTCTTTATTAACAACTACTCTTAATTTTTCTTGGTCTAATATTCCATTTGTTTTAAGTTCTCTTAAAAATGCTGTTAATGGTTGTATTGTTAGTATATCCATTGACTGTACTAAATATATCTCTTGAGCATTTGCAAAATATCCAAGTGGTGTATCAAAATCGCAGTCAATTAATACTAGTGAATATGTTCTTGCAAGTGTTGTTAAAATTGCTTCTGCATTTGAAAAATCTTTTTCTTCATTTGGTACTGCAGTATAAACATCTAAATTTCTATCAACTTTTATTCCTTCTGCAACACCATTTTCCAATTTATCAATAGCATCATAAGATATTTGTCTTAAATTTTCATCATTATTTGTATAAATATAATATGCATTTCTATTTTTAGTCATATCTAATATTGCTGTTTTTACACCTATTGATGAGAATAAACTTGCTAAATTGTTAACTATAAAAGATGTACCATTTTTACTAGTTCCAATAAATGCTGCAATTTTCTTATCCCTTGTTAATACACTTTCAAGAGTTCCTGTTGAAAATACTCTCTTTTCTTCAAGTTTTCTAATTCCTTCTTTTCTTTCAAAATCATTATTTCTATATGAAGTTGCTGTAGATATAGTAGAAGAATTAAGTTCTTCACTTAAATTATTTTCAAATCCTGGCAATGTATTAGTTTCTTGAGCTCTAGCCTCACTTGCTTCATATGATTGAGAGTCATTAAAATTATTATTACTATTATTACTATTATTATTAATATTACTACTACTTAATACTGAGTCTTCTTTAATTTCAGTACTTTGATTATCTCTATTAAACTCTTCATCAAAGCCTGGAAGAGTTACATTTTCTCTTTTTACTGGTTCAACATTATTCTCATTTTCTTCATCTTGAGTTATGTATGATTCTAAATCAAATCCCGGTAAAGTAACATCTTCATCAGTATCATTTTGTGAATTTTGAATATTAGATTCAGAAACACTTTCTATATTATTTTGGGTAGAAACATTTACAACATTTTCATTATTAGCATTATTTTGATTTGGTACAACAGTATTTGTATTTATATTATTATCTACATTTACATCTGCCTTTTGATCTGCACTAGAATTAAAATTCATAAAATCTTCATCTAGTGTAGAGCCATTAGTAGCTTTTGGTAATTCTATATTCTCAAATTCTTCGTCTTCAAATCCTGGTAATGTTGTAGTAGATTCATCATTATTATTAGTAGTATTTTCTTGTTTTACAAAATTATTTGCATTATCTTGTACTTCTTCAGGTTTTTGAGTTATTTTTCCTTCTGGTTTTTCAAAAGTATCAAAAGAACTAAAATCTTCTGTTATGTTTTCATTTTCAAATCCTGGTAGCACAACTGTTTCTTCTGCTTTTGGAACCTCTACATCTAAGTCTTCAAATCCTGGTAAAGTAGGTACTACAGGATTTTCAAGTTGTTTACTTTCTTTCTCAGGTTCTTCCTCTGGTAAAGGATTCTTTCTAGGTCTTCCTCTTTTTCCTTTTGGTTTTGGATTAGGATCAACAGGATATTTTCTAGGTCTTCCTCTACCTTTCTTAACAGGCTCTTCTTGCAAAGTTTCTTCTTTTACCTCTTCAGTACTTGCCTTTGGTTGTTCTTGAACAGGTTGTATTTGCTTCATAGGTTGAATATTTGGTACGTTCTGCACAGCTTTTGTTTCTTCTTTTGGCATTACTGCAAACATACTACCTTGATTATTTGCTATAGGAGTATTATTTAACTCTGGTCTATTTATTGCTTCAGCTTGTTTTACTTCTTCTTTTACAGGTTCTTTAGGAAGTTCTAAATCCTCAAATCCTGGTAATGTAACACTCTCTTCTTCTTTTTCTTGTTGTTTAACTTCTTGAACTTGGTTTACTTGCCCAATAGATTGATTATTAGTAATATTTTGAGCTGGTCTTTGAGATTGTTCTTGTGTAGTTTGTATTTGTGACTGATTTTGTTCGATTTGTTGTCTTTGTACATTTTCGCTTTGAGTTTGTATATTTTGTACATTTTGAACTGGAGCATTTTGCTCTTGCATTTGTTGTTGCTGAATATTTTGAGTTTGATTTATACTTTCCGGTCTAATTGTTCTTGCAGATTCTATATTCATTTCGTCATCTGATAAAACTCTTCTTGCATTTTTTGTATTAATAGCATTAGGAATTAAGACCTCACCTTGAATGTTAGGTCTATTCATTTTTCTATCTAATAAATCAATTCCAATTGGTTGTTGCTGTTTTCTTTGGTTATTAGTTTCTGCATTAGGAATATAAGATTCTTTTCTCTGTTCTTTTTCAGCTTTTTCTTGCTCTTTTTTCTTTTGTTCGTATTGTTCTTTTATTCTCTCTTCATATTCTTCTTTTTCTTTTAATTTTTGTTCTTGTAATCTCTCTTTTTCTTTCTGCTCTCTTATTTTATCCCTATCACTTGCATAAGTTACAAGTTCTTGATATTTTGGGCATTCTGCTTCTAATACTGCTTTTACGTTTATTGGTAAATATCTGATAATTATTTTAAGCTGTTCATCTGTATATTGTGAAGCTATATTATTAAAACTATCAGTATATCTTTCTTCATTTTTACCTAATTTTTTATAATAACTTACTATGTTTTGAACTTCCTCTTCACTAACATCTTCTAAACTAGATTTGCTGTCTCCTGCATTTTCTAATTTATAATATTGCATAGCTTCTTCTTTTGTACGAGGAACATTTATTAATTTACATACATTATCAATTCTTCTGTCAGAACCAATTAAAGCATCATATATACCAATATTATATAACTTATGTATCATTGAACTAGATTTAGTTCTTCTATCTGTACAAATTAATATAATTGGAATTTTTGCATCTGCAAAATCATTTATTTCTTCTGAAATTGCTTCTAATCTTTCATATATAAATTTATCTATTGCATCATAATTATTATTAGCAAAAGGCTCTAAATCTTCACTAACAACAATTCTATCATAAGTCCTATCTCTTTGAATCTCTTTAATTATTGCATTAAAGTAAAATACATTTTTAAAAGTTATAGTGTCATTATAGTTTTTATGATAACTTTTAACTATTGCATCAGAAACATTCTCATTACTTACTGCAAATAAAATTCTCATTTGTTAAAACCTCCAAACGTAATTGTTTTATAACACCCATCCTCTAGTTACTACTGCGAATACTAAAGGTAGTACTTGGCATATTACTAAAGCTGTAACAAAAGCAATTACTAAATTAAAACCTCTATCTCTAACATCTAATTTTCTTATACCAATAACATATTGATATATTGCACCTACTGCGATACCTACAAAGCAGAACGGAATACTATAAATTCTAAGAGTATCTAAAATAAGTGCTACTACACCATATACATCTGAACCATATTTTTCTGAATATTGTTCAAATTTTGATTTAAACTCTTCTTTCATTTGTGCAAATTTTGTAGCATTCTCTGTTTCTAAAACATTTTTTTCTGTAGCTATTTGTGTAGAATTATTGTTTTCTTGTCCAGCATTATTTGCAGGAACATTTGATGTTGCATATATTGGCATCGCTATTAACATTATTAACATAAATATTACTACAGAATAATATAAGAATTTTTTCATCTATGTATCCCCCATTTTTTTGATTTTCGCCTAATTTTATACATATATAATCATACAATAATTTAGAAAAAATAGCAATAAAATAACAATAAAAAATGTTACAATTACTCATTATTTTTAATAAAATAATTTAAATTTCATAAAAAAATTAGTAAATATTAGTGGCATTTAGTAATTTACTAGATGCCACTAATGTTTTTATAATCTTTCATATAAATATTTCATCCATTTAAAAGTTGCATTTGCCCAGTTTTTGTCACTTGCATATCTAGTATTTACTCCTTTTAAATTTGGTCCATTATAGTATTTTCCTGTCGCAGTTTCTCCATCATATATCTTAGTACCTTTTTCGTTCAAATAATGTTTTACTAAAACTCTTGCGACTAAATCTATACCTTCTGAATATGTCTCAAAATCAAATGCACCACCATATGGATTACTATCATAAGCACCATATCCAAATAAATTTTTCTTGTCTTGTGCTATTTTAGATGTTCCCCATCCTCCTTCATGTATCGCCATTGCAGCCAAATAAATACCATTTATATTATATTGTTTTTCAGCATAATAGAAATATTCTGCATTATCTTCTATTACATGTTTTTTATCATCCTTATTTCCTGATAAGACTTTTTTAAATTGCTCTAATGTAAATCCACTTGGCTTATTTAAATCCATATCAATATCTAAGGAAGCCAGTAGTTCTTCTTTAGAATATTCTACTCCGTCTTTAAAATCTCCTACAGCATTAGGATTTTTAGCAGTAAAACAATTTGCTTGGGCATATCCTAAAAAGCTATCAAATTTAACTTTATACCATTCTCCTGTAACTTCTACTAATCTTACTTCATCATTTTGTTTTAATACACATACTTTATCAGATTTATTATTTGCAGCTTTTCTTAAAGTAAGTGATGAAGGTGTAACATATAACTTATCTCCAACTTCTGGAGTATATGTATATGTACCAGAACCTGTTCCAATTTCAACTATTTTATCTATAGTTCCTTTTATCACTCTACTTGTAACCCTTTCTTCTCCTATGTATTCATTACCTAAGTATGATTTTACTACGATAACTTGTTGAGCTCCATCTACACCTTCTTGAATTGTCTTTAATTGTCCTTGTGGAAGTTCAGGATTTTCTCTATAAACAGTTGTATAATCTAAATCCATTTCATCTACTACTAAAGTCTTTGTTTCTACATCTTTAGTGTTTTCATTTAATATGTTTTTTATATCTAATACATCCATATTCTTTTCTATGGTAATTTCTTTCTTTGCTTCTCCTTCTTCTTTTGCTTCTGCTATTTCCTGATTTAAAGTTTCTGCTGCATTAGACTTTTTTACTAAAAATCTTGTAAGTAATAAAGCACATACTAAAATAACTATAAGTAGTAAAACGATAATTATATTTCTTTTTTTCTTGTTTTTAGTTGGTTCAATTACATATTCTACTCTTTTCATACATTTTCTCCTATAAATATTTTAATATCTACATATCTTTTTGTCAATTAAATAAAATAGGATTTAATTCCTTTAATTTCCTTGAAAAAAAGGTTAAACTGGTATATATTATTAGTATAAAATTTTACGGAGGATAAGATGATTTTAGAAAACAATAGAAAAAAAGTAATAATATTTAGAATTATTCTTGGCATTATAGTTTTTGCAATACTTATTAGTGCTTTTGTTTATTTTAAAATTACAAACAAGAAAAATGATTCTTCTTCAAATAATAATCAATTATCTGTTGAAGAAGGAAATAAAACTAATGAAAATGAAGAAACAATTTTTAAAATAGATAATATCTTATTATATAGTTCAGCAAATGCTCTTAATAATTCTGAAACGCAAAAAGATTACTGGAATTTAAATATATATCAATATACTGATATGTCAATTACTATTAATAATCACGTATATTCAGATAAATTAACTTCAAAAAATTTAGTAAGTAAAATGTATATTGATAATGTTAATTTTTCTGTAAAACCTACTTTAGGCACTCCTGGACTTTTCTATAAAAATCCTAATTCTATTGGAATGCCAATCGTAGATGATTTAGACAATCAAATTACAGATAGACTAGATTTTACTGTAGATTCTATAAACAGTACTGTAGATTATTCTAAGCCATCATTTTATGCAGATTGTTCTAATCCTCTTACACTTTCATATGTAAACTCAAATGTTTACTCTAGCTTAATTATTAAAAATAATGCATCTTCTGTAACTTTTGATGGTTCGCTTCTTCAAAAGTCTGGCACTAAGCTTTCTAATATACAAGCAACTGTAAATTTTACAATTCATATTGAAAATGCTATTGCAGAAGAATATGTTTGTGATGTTGAAATTCCTATTCCATTAGAAGATGAATCTCAATCAATTCTTGATGGTCATTATGTTACAGAACTTACAAATTTGGAAGAATATAAATTTACTAAAGTAATAAAATAGAAAGGACTTTATTTTATGAATAAGAGTAATCCAAAATCAAAAATTAATTATATGGAAAAACATTATTTTAAAAGAGATGATTTTTCAGATTTAAAAGAAATGATATATACTGTTGGTAAAAAATATGCTGGAAAAACTGCATTTAAATTAAAAGATAATGCAGGTCAGATTTATAATGTTTCATATTTTGAATTTTTAAAAGATGTTGAATCTTTAGGAACTGCTTTAATAAGTTATGGCTTAAAAGATAAATTTATAGCTGTTGTAGGAAAAAATAGTTACAAATGGGCTGTATCTTATCTTGCAGCATGTATAGTAGGAGTCGTAGTTCCAATCGATAAAGAACTTAAAGTAAATGATATGATTACTTTTTTAAATGACTCAAACTCTTCAGTTATTCTTGGTGATTCAAGATATCTAGAAGAAATTAAAGCAAATGACAATTTATTAAATAATCAAAACTTAATTTACATTGATTTTAATAAAGAATCTTCTAATACAGATAATGTACTATCTTTTAACCATTTTAAAACAACTGGTCAATATAATAAAGAAACATCTTATGATACTTCTTTTGAAAATATAAAAATAAATCCTGATGAAATGCATTTTTTACTATTTACATCTGGAACAACAGGAAATTCTAAAGGCGTATGTTTATCTCATAGAAATATCTGTTCAAACATTTTTTCAATAGGTAGTATTGTAAAGGTTGACACACATACTGAAATAATGTCAATTTTACCAATACATCATACATATGAATGCACTTTAGGTTTCTTACTTGTAATATCTAGTGGTGGAACTATATCTTATCTTGAAAGTTATAAACATTTACCACAAAATTTAAATGAATATAAACCAAATATATTTTTAAGTGTTCCTCTAATATTAGATAAATTACATGCAAATATATTAAAATCATTAGAAAACTCTTTACCTAAAAAGTATTTCGAAAAGAATCCTGAAAAACATATTATGGATAAATTACCATTTATATTAAAACCAATAGTAAAATCTAAAATAAAAAAAGCATTAGGAGGAAATATTCAAAAAATAATAGTTGGAGCTTCTCCTATTAGTCCTGAATTAATTGATTCTTTAAATAAATTTGGAATAACTGTATTAAATGGCTATGGACTTACTGAATGTTCTCCTTTAGTTGCAGGAAATAATGACTTTTTTGTAAATAAAGCTTCTGTTGGACTTCCTATTCCAAATGTAGAATATAAAATATCTAATCCTGATGAAAATGGCGTTGGTGAAATAGTCGTTAAAGGTCCAAATGTAATGCTCGGATATTATAAAAATGAAGAAGAAACTTCTAAAGTACTTAAAGATGGATGGTTCTATACTGGAGATCTTGGAAAAATAGATAATGAAGGATGGCTTTATATTACCGGAAGATCTAAAAATGTTATTATCACTAAAAACGGTAAAAATGTATATCCAGAAGAAATTGAATTTTTACTAGATAATGATGAATTTATATTAGAATCATTAGTAGTTGGAAGATTTAATAAAGAAAATAAAGAAACATATGTAAAAGCTAATATTATACCAAATATGGATAATATTAAATCATCTTTAAATGTTGATGAAAATTCTAATGTAAGTGATAAAAAAATATTTGAAATTATAAGTGCTAGTGTTAAAAAAGTAAACAAACTTCTTCCACAGTTTAAGCACATTAAAGAATTTTCAATTAAGAATAACGAGTTTGAAAAAACGACAACTAATAAAATAAAAAGATTTGGTAAAAATTTAGAAGATAATGAAAATGATAAATCTGAGAAAGCTGAATAATAAATATAAAAATCCTTAATAACTTAAATATTAAGGATTTTTAATTTTTATTTTATTTTATCTAATTTTATCTAATTTTATTTTTTCAATTTAATTTTTTAATTTTATTTAATATTTTCTTCTATATCATTCAATTTTAAAAATTTAATCTTCATAATTATTTAATAACTCTTTTAATTTCTCCATTTCATCTTTAGAAAAAGTTACACCTTTACCCATTTTAGAATGATCTTCGCTCCAATCTCTTAAATCAAACTTTGGATCTCTTCCATTCCAGCTAACTAAATTTAATTCTTTGCTCCAACCTTTTTCAGTAGTAGATAATACTCCTATTTTTTTAATTACTTCATATGTTATTTCTGCCATTTCCATCTCTCCTTTATACTTTTCTCTCTTTTCTATTTATCTTTCTTTTATTTATCTTTTTTATTCTTTTTTCTTTTCTTCTTCTCTACTCTTCTTCTAAAGTTACTGTTGCACCAATAATTCCAGCATCATTTTTAAATTTAGCTACCTTTATTTCTGGTGAAGATTCCTGATTATACGTACTATTAGGTTCTTTTAATTTATCTAATAACTTTTTGAAAATTGGATTATCCTCATAATATGCAAAACTTCCGCCAAGTGAAATTACTTCAGGTTCAAATATATCTATTATATTGCATAATCCTACTTTTAGATAATCTAAATATTCATCTATAACCTTTTCTATTTTTTCATTATTAAAATCTAGTAATTTTTCATTTAAATATCTTCCTGTAAAATCATTATCAATTTCTAAAACTTCTGCTATATTTCTTTTTAAAGCTCTCATTGAAGCATAAGTTTCAAAACATCCTCTTTTACCACAATTACATTGAAGACCATCTTTTACTATGACCATATGTCCTATTTCAAAACCAGCATATCTTTTAGGCTCTAATAGTTTTCCTCCCATAAACACTGCTGCACCAATTCCTGTACCCATGCACAAAAACACACAATCATCTGCATCTTTTAAAGATCCATAATATTTTTCAGCTATTGCTGCACATTTTGAATCATTTCTAATTTGCATTGGTAAATTTATTGTTTTTTGAAGTTCAGAAATTATATCAAATTTGAAAAGACCTAAATTAGGTGACTTCACAATTATATTATCTTTTATAGTTCCTGGTGCTGCAATTCCAATCATATCTATTTCAGATATACTTAATTGAGTATCATCTAAAACTTCATTGATTAATTCTAAAATATGATTTACTAATGCTTCTTTAATATTCTGTTTGTCTTGCTTGCTTAAATCTATTCCTGACATATCTATTAAGTTACCATTTTTGATAACTCCAACGCCGACATGGCTTCCACCTATATCAACACCTATTCTTATCATAATAAACTCCTTTTTTATTTATTATATTACACTATTTATCTAAAAATCGCAAATATTATTTTTATTATAAAATAAAATAAGGAACGTAAATACGCTCCTTTATTTTTATAAATATGCACTGAATAAGAAAGATCCCATATAAACTTGAATACATGGTACTAGTACTACAACTACAAAGAATACAAGTACTACACCAACTATTGAATAACTTATTTCTGGTAAAACTTTCATTATCTTTTGTAATATATTATCTATATCCATTTCAACATATTCAAGTAACTTATCAAGCATTGCACCTAAGTCTGTTTGCATACCAACTTTAAGCATTTCAGTTGTCATTCTATTTCCAAATCCCGCTTCTTCAAAAGGAGTAACCCATGATTGTCCAATCATAATATTATTTATAGATGATTCAACTATTGACATCATAACATTATTTCTAATAACATTTTTTGAAACTTCTAAAGCTTGCTGAATTCTCATACCATTTTTTATATTTAATGTTACAGCTTTCATAACTCTAGAAAAATCTAAAGCATAGATTAATGGTCCAAAAATAGGCATTGTATATTTAAAATAATGATACTTATATTTTCCAACTGGTGTATGTACATATACTACTATTGCAACAATTACTGCGAGTATTATTCCTGCTGGAACATACCACCATATTAATGCCTTATCTAGAAAGTTTGAAAACCACATAGTAGGAGCAGGTAATTCTTCTTGAGATCCAACTGCATCAAATACTTCTTGAATAGAAGGTATTGCATAAAGAGTACCTATTATTAATAGTAAAATCATTCCTACAAATTGTATTAAATTAGGAATTATAATTTTTTTAACTTTTCTTATCAAGGCATCATTACTATCTAAATATGCTAAGGCTTGTTCTAATGATTTAACAAGTGACCCTGAAAGCTCTCCAACTTTAATCATATTTGTATAAATTACTGGAAATACATTTTCATAGTATTCCATAGTAGTATACATATAATCTCCGCCTTCAACACCTGATAATATATCTTCCAAAACTCCTCTTAAACTAGGATTTTCTGTAGATTGAATTACAGTCTGAAGTGCGTGTATATTATTAAAATCAGCTTTTTTCAAAAGCAAAAAACTTTGAGTAAAAACCATAACATCTCTTTTAGTAATTTTTTGTGTACTTAAATATTTTGATTTAAAAGATTGATATGTAGAAACTTTCTCTTTTTTATTTCTATTATTATACAAAAGATCAATCTGTGCTGGTGACATATCTTTTAGCACAGCTTCAGCATCTTTATGATTTCTAGCTTTATATTTATCTTTTGTACCAAAGTTTACTGCTTGCTGAATATCAATTGGGACTAAATCATTTTTCTTAAGTTTTTTTACTAATTCAGCTTTTGTCATTCCTGAAATAGTATTTTTTACAACTCGTCCGTTTTTAGTCATAGCCTTATATTGATAAGTTGGCATTTTTATACCTCCTACTTACATTAGTTAACTTTTCTTTATTCTATCATATAAAAAATATTTTTTGTATATCAATATTATCCTTTTTATTATCCTTTGTGCATTTTTAAATTTGATATCGTTCTTTCTAATGCTGTATAATTTTTCTCTTCTATTTGTTCCTTTGCTTGATCAATCGTTATTCTTCCTTTTATTACTAAACTTGCTAAAGAATTTAATAAACTAATACTTCCCTTTTCAAGACTTCCTTGTACAGCATCTTCTAATTCTGAAATACTAAATTTTTCTTTTCTTAAACATCCTGCAACAATATTATCAACAACCATTACTTCTGGAACCATTACTAAGTCATTTCCATCTGCAGACTTTATTAATCTTTGTGAAACAACTATTTTAAGTAATGCTGCCATTAAATATTTAATTTGTGCTTGGTCTGAAAAATCATAGAAATTTATAATTCTATCTATTGTCTCTGCACAAGATTTTGTATGTAGAGTTCCTATTACTAAATGTCCTGATTCTGCCATATCTATAGCAGCTTCCATTGTAAACCTGTCACGAATCTCTCCTATTACTAGAATATCACAGTCTTCTCTTAGAGCATTTCTAACACCATCTACGAAAGTTAGAGAGTCTGCTCCTTCACCAACCTCTTTTTGTATAATGATTGATTTTTTAGATTTATGTTTGTATTCAACCGGAGCTTCTAAAGTTAATATTTTTTTATTTTGTTTTTCATTTATATTATTAATTAAAGCATTAAGAGTCGTTGATTTACCTGAATTAGTTTTACCTGTAACTAATATTACACCTTGAGGTTGATATGTCATTTGTCTTACAACATCAGGAATTCCTAGTTCTTCAAAAGCAGGTAAAGTATTTTTAATAATTCTCAAAGTAAATAAAGGAATTCCATCCATATTAGATATATTAACCCTCATTCTTATTCCTTTATAAATTAAAGATGTATCTAATCTTCTATCATCTTTAAACTTCTCATCTAGAATAACATTTCCTTTTACTATATAATCATAAACAGTATATATATCTTCTTCTGTAACTACATTTTCTTTTGATGGAACTAAAGATTTTTTTATCCTTAGAACTGGCTTTAACCCACATATAATATGTATGTCTGATGCGTCATTTGCTATTCCTTCGTCTAATACTTTTTCAAAATCTATCATTTTAACCTCCATATTATTACTATTTGTTGAATAATACTACTTTTTTATCTAATTCTTCTAATGTTGTTCTTCCATCTAATACCTTATATAATCCATCTATTTCAAAAGGTAAATATCCATCCTTTAAAGCTTGCGTTCTAATTTCATAAGTAGATGCACCATTAACAACTAGTTCTTTTATATGATCTGTCATACTTAAAATCTCTATAATAGCAATTCTTCCTAGATAACCTGTGTTATTACATTCTTTACATCCTACAGTTTGATATGTATATTTTCCTCTAAAATCAAATTTAATTCCATAAGGAGCTGCAAGTTTATTCATAGCTTCTTTTTCTTCTTCTGTAAACTGTCTTTTTTTAGCACAGTGAGGACATACTCTTCTTACTAATCTTTGTGAAACACATGTTGCGACTGTACTTGATATATCATAATCAGAAATTCCAAGTTTTCTTAATCTAGTAATAACTTCTATAGCATTTATTGTATGAATTGTAGATAATACATAGTGTCCAGTTTGACCTGCTTGCATTGCAATTTCAGCTGTCTCTAAATCTCTTATTTCTCCTACTAATATAATATTAGGGTCTTGTCTTAAAACTGTTCTAAGAGAACTTGCAAAAGTTGCTTTAGGTCCTACTTCAACTTGATTTAATCCTTCTATTCTAATTTCAACTGGATCTTCTATTGTAATAATATTAACATCTGGAGTATTTAAAGTATTTATAATACTGTATAAAGTAGTTGTTTTTCCTTCTCCAGTTGGAGCAGCTACAATTGTAATAGAATTTCTTTTATCAAAATGTTTTTTTACAAAATTTTCTTCTCTAGGAAAACCAAGTTCATATATATCTCTTATCTTTGCCTCTTTTTTTAGTAAACGTAAAACAAACTTTTCTCCATATATAGTAAGCTGTGAAGAAACACGAATATTGTAATCAGGATAAAGTAATATTCTACCATCTTGATCTTCTTGTTTTTCTTGATACATATTAGAAATTGCTTTCAATCTTCCTATTATTTGAGATTGCTTTTCCTTTTCTATTTTTGCAACAACTATTAAATTACCATCAATTCTATATCTTACCCTAATTATATTCTCCATTGGTTCTATATGAATATCTGATGCATTTTTTTCCATTGCTGTTTTTATAATAGTATCTATTAATTTAACAACATCTTGTCCTACTGTTGTTAGATTATCAGTTGAAGTTCCTTCTAATGATTTTAAAGTATTCTCTAAATTAGAATCAAAAGTTAAATATCTTTCCATTTGATATCCATTATGTAATAACAATAATCTAACTTGCTCTACCGCTTTTTTATTTGTTAAATCAGAAAAACAAACTTTTACCTTACCATTATATTCTTCAAATGGTACAGCTTTGCTTCTTTTACAAACATCTAAAGATAAATAATCTGTTGGTTGTATTCTTAATACATTATTGTTTAATAATACAACCTTTTCATTTAATATTTCTCCTAATGCCTTTAATAGTTCATTCTCATCACATAAATTTAAAAAATGAATTATATCTACTAACTTTTTATTAGGATGATTTTTTTGATGTCTTATTGCTTCTTTTACATCAGCCTCTGTTACTATATTTCTTTTTACAAGTTCTATTCCTATTGGCACATTTCTTGCCATAGTAATCCCTCTCTTTCGTATATTTCTTATTCTTCTTCTGTATAAATATTGTTATCATTCAAGTGATCAACAAGTAATTTATATAAATCACTATTACTTATACTTTCCCATTTACCTGTTTGTCCATCTTCAAAATATTTTGTATCAAATTCTTTAGTTCTATCTACTGTATATCCACTTACAAATTTACTTCCATCTTCTCTTGTTGCATATACTGGAACAATTGGATAATTTGTTTCTTTATACAAAAATGCTAATTTTCCTTTTGGAGTAATTGCAAATCTTGGTATCCATGCTTGAACATTTTCTGCATCTACTTCTTTTGCATCTAATGTTGTGGCATAACATAAAAAACTATCAAAATATGAATAATTAGCCCAGTTCTCATCACTTTTTGATACGACTTTAAATTTTTTATCTATTCCGGAAAGATTAATATTATTTAATGTATTTACATATTCTTTTCCATCTTTAGAAATAACTACTGGTTTTAAATAATCATACATATATATATCATCTTCTAGTTTTACATTTTCCCTTTGTTTTGTAAGCCTAATTTCTGTTGCATCTGCATTTTCAAAATCGCCTTTCAAATCATATTTAACTTGAATAACAATTTCTTTTACTATATCAAAATCAGCTTTAAACTCATCATATTTTAGCTTGTTTACTGAAATATTAATTTTATAAATATCTGGATTCAAGTCAGTAATTCCAAAATTTTCTGCAACTTCCTCATTTATATTACTTCTAGTTTTATAAAAAAAATCATCATCATATTCTAAAGAATCTAATTGCTCTGCTATTTTAGTTGCAACATCATGGGCTCTTGCATTCATTCTCATTTCATATGATAAAGATCTTATATTGCTATATACTGTAAGCAAAAAAGTTAAAGACATAGCAAGTATGAATAAAGCTATAACTAAATCTTGTCCTGTTACACCATTTTCACTTTTTAGTTTTTTAATCATATTACTTATCATATCTTTCCCTCTTACAATACTAAAATCTTAAACACTTGTATACATACAACAATTAAATTTGATATTGCCAAATAAAAAGCAATTGGAATTTCTCCTTTTTCATTTTCTTCTTCAGATAATATATTACTCTTATCTATTGGCTTTAATTTTATACTAACAATTTTCATAACAGTAATTAATATCATAATCAATACAGTCATAAAAACTTCATTTGTAGTAATAAATAATTGCATATATTCTATAATCATTACTAAATCAATTATATAATTGTCACATTTAATATTATTTATAAAATATAATATTAAAATTGATGCAATATATATAATATATCTATACATATTAGCAAATTCTAACTGACCTACTATGCATAGATATAACATATATCCAAGACATAGTAATGTTCCAAAAAGAATAACTGGTCTAAAAACTATTTTTTTCTCTTTGTCTATTCCTGCTATTATCATAATAGTTGTTGCATAAATGATTAAATATAAAAAATTAAATAAAACATCTATTGTAACTTCCATTACTGGAATTTGTAATTTTAAATATAATAAAACAGCAATAAAACCAGATAATACTTCAATTATAAAATATCTTGGTCTTATTTTTTCTTTACAATATCTACATTTTCCACCTAAAAACACATAGCTTAATATTGGGATAAGATCAAAAAATCCAAGTTTGTGACCACAATTAGGACAAAAAGATCTTTCTTTTATTATATCTTTTTTTAAAGGTAATCTATAAACAGCAAGAGTTGCAAAACTGCCAAATAAAGTACCAATTATAAATATTAAAAGTAAAAATATTAATTCCATTAGTTTATAGATCCTTTCCTTTCTTCTGCCTTTAATTTATTTTTCTTCATTTTTAAAAAAAGAGCATATGTTTTAAGCACTACATATGCTCTCTTTTTAATAATATTTTATTATTCTGCATTTTCTACTGTAACTGCTTGTCCTACAACATCATATGTTGCTGAATATGATTTATCATCAATTTTAACTTTAAATTTAACATTATTTGTTGTAGCTTCTACTGTTGCTTCACCTTCTATAGTATATGAACCAGGTAATGCTTTTCTGAATTCTGAATCAGTTGTATTAATAGCATCTTTTACATTGTTTGCTATATTAACACCTGTTAAATCTCCTCCTTCAGCAGTAAATTGAGATATTTGTGTAGTAATAGCTAAAGTAAGTTGCTCTTCGATATCTCCTTTGTTTGTGCTTTCTTTTGCTTGATTTGCTTGATTTAATATACCATTAGGTCCTAGTACCATTGAAATAGATACAGCAGCTAAAATTAACAATACGATAATTGTAATTACAAGTGCTACTAATGTTATACCTTTTTGATTTCTCATCATTGTAAAATCCTCCTTTAAATTTTCTTGTGTATATATTTTTAAAAAATATAACCTAATTATTTTGTTGTACCTGTATCAAAAAAAGGTTTATCATCATCTTCCTTTTCATTGTCTTTGTCATCTTTATCCTCTTTTTGATTTGTACTTGATGTATCTTTATTATCATTTTTATTACTATTATTTGTAGTAGAAGAACTATTAGAACTTCCGCTATTATAATCTTTATCTGATAAACTACCGCTTGTAGAAGTAGTACTTGAACTTGAACTTGAGCTTGAGCTTGAAGTAGAACTTGAAGATGTACTTCCAGTATTTACAGTATTTACTCCATCATATGTATTTGATTCAATATCTGAAAATGGATGTTTTTTACCTCTATCAATTATTCCTTCTGCTATGTAATCAGATACATCATCAGAATCTAAACTATACATGCTTTTTGATAAAGATACTATTATTTGATTTGATTGTATTGCATCATCTTCTAAAGCATTTGAAACTTCATCATCTCTTGAATATTCTATTGTCTCATTTTCTCCAGTATTAATATTTAAATAATCATAAAATACTAATATTAGAATTATTACCATAGCAACTGCAATTAGTGCCATGCATATTACTTCTTTTATAATAGATTTCATAATCTTTACCCTACCTTAATTCATTATTTTCTGTAGAATTTGTTTCTTCTCTTGAAGTCTCATTTGTTGTTGTATTATTTCCTTCAGATTCTGTAGTATTTGAATTTTCTTCATCAGTATTGCCTTCTTCAGAATCTCCAGATAATAAGCCTTGAGCTTCTGGACTATCTTCTACTTGATTATTTATAAGTTCTAGTGTTTCTCTAGATAATGGGACATCTCTTACTACAAAAGTTGCTACTACATAATTTGCTTTTTCTAATTCTTCTTCTGCATCTTTAGGTTCATATGGAACTAATTTAAATTTACTAATTGAAAATTCAAGACCTTCATCATCTTCACAATCTTCAACAAAATCACTTATTGGTCTATACTCACCTTCTACTGTAAAATTCAAATCAGCATATATATAATCTTCATTATCTGATGGTGTTGAACTTGTTGTACAAACTAATCCAAGCTCAACATTTTCTCTTACAGCATATGTTCCAAGTATTGTCCATAGATATTCTAAATCGTAATAATCGCCAAGTGCAGCTTGTTCTTGTGCTTCACTTGAGGCATATTTACTTACTTGTTCATATTGTTCTTTTGCTGTTGTAAAACTTGCAAGTGCTATTCTTAAATTATCTTTTGCACTTGTATAATTTTCTTTTTCTGATTCTACTATTGCTACTTTTCCATCATACTCATCTTTTTGTTCTCTAAGAGCTGTCATGCTATTAATTCCTGAAAAGCCATATGAATATAAGTAGAAACTAAATATGCAAGCAACTAATATTAATAATCCAATTATTATTTTTCTCATCTTGCAAAACTCCTTATTTTTTTATACTTTACTTTATTCTGGTAAATCTCCTTTTATAGTTACATATATTTCTTCGTTTTCTTTGTAACTTGTTGTTGAAGTTACATCTGTTAAAATACCATCTGTATATAATATAACTTTAAATAAACCTAATTGTTCATAATCTTTAGATTTAGCTACTATAGACATTGTATTTCCAGAAACATTTTCAATAGATACTAGTGTTACATCTTCTGGAACTGAATACATAACTTGTTGTAAGAATATTGGAATAGCATTTTTTACTATTACATCTTCATCTGATTCAGTATCATTTCCAACCATCTTATTATATCTATCAGTATAAATATCTGCTGCATTTTGCAACATTCCTATATCTTTAGAAACTTCTATTGTTTCTGTTTGTATTTTCTTTCTTTCATTTGATAAATTATCTGAAGCTTTTACTAAATTATTTGATACAGCAAATGATAGTATTGAATATCCTAATGCAAATATTAATACTGTACATAAAACTCTTATTAGTAATTTTTCTTTAGAATCTAAGCTTCCTTTATTAAATTCTGGTAATTTTATTTCAGGAACACCTGTAATTTCTAATCCACCTATAGATTTGCTTCCACCACCATTTGATTTAAAATTAAGTTCTGGTATTCCTTCTCCTATTCCTTCTAAAGCAAGTGCTGTTGCTGAATTTGCTTCCATTAACTCTTTAACTGATACTTTAAGTGATGATGTCTTTAAAAAGCTAGGTCTTAACATCTCACAATGAATATTCTCAAAATAATTTTGAAAATATAAGTCAACATTATTTATAGCAATTCCTGATCCTGTAAGATATATATAATCAATATTTTCAGGAATATTATCTCTTATTCTCTTTACTTCATTTACAATCTTGTAAAGTGTTGGCATTATAACATCTAAATATTCATTTTCATCTGCCATCCCTGTATCTTGTGTAGAAATCGTAGTATTTTTACAAATTTCATAAGATTTAGAAAGTGAATTTTCACTTGCATTTATTTCTGATAAAATTTGGTTCATGCCGTCATTCATCTTAATAATTTGATCTATTACACCATTTATAACTGTTGTTACTGTTGTAACATCTTCAATATTAACAACAATGACATTTGGTTTTGAATCTAAATCTAATAAATTTACAATACTTGTTGCAATAGGAGTAGATGAAGTAAGTCTAAGTTTTTCAAAAGGTCTTACTCTTTCTGCTAAAGCTGCTTTCATTACAGAAACATTTAGAGCTTTCATTTTATCAGCATTGTTTCTATTTACAGACAAAATATATCTATGTTCAAATAAGTTTTTCTCATAACCTTTTTCATTGCAAAGCATTTCAAATTCAATATCAATAGATTTTTTGATATCATTCTTACTTAATAAAGAAAACACATCTATATAATCATAATTTTCGCCTGAAATATTAATTGCTATTGGTGATCTCTGGCTATTAGTCTCTTGTATTATTTGATTAAGCGAATTATCTAAGTTTTCATAGAACTTAACACCAGATGACTCTATTTTTATGTTATCTTTTTCTTTGCTAATCTTTGAATATTTTATACTTAAATCGTCTATATAAATACCTAAACAGCTTTGCATCAGCTTTCTCCTTTGCTAATTTCTTTTTATATTTTCTTCGACAAAATACCGCACAATATTGTCCTTTTATACTATTAAATTTACCTATACTACTAATAAAAGTCAATATTTTTAACATAAGTGTTAATCAATTGTAATAGAGATGTAATAATGATTTTTTTAATATGTATAATCTTTCAAAATGTGGAAATACTAACAAAAATTAAACTTTAAGGAGGATATAATGGAACCTTTAGATACAAACAAAAGTTATCAAGATTTTACTAATAAAAAATCACCTAACTCTCCTATTTTAAAAAATTGTTTTAATGCATTTTTAATCGGAGGTTTAATTTGTACTATTGGCGAGATAATCTCTCAATATTGTACTTATAGGGGTATTTCCTTAGAACTATCTGGAACTATAGTCTCAATATCATTGATTTTTCTAAGTGCCTTTTTAACAACTATAAACATTTTTAATAAAATTGGAAAATTTGCAGGAGCAGGTTCTTTAGTTCCTATAACCCGGATTTGCAAACTCAATTATATCTCCTGCTATGGAATATAAATCTGAAGGATATATTATGGGTGTTGGATCAAAAATGTTTACTATTGCAGGACCTGTTTTAGTATACGGAATATCTACATCTATAATTGTTGGGTTTTTATACTTTATATTATTTATTTAAAATTTATTTAGGAGGCTCTATTTAAATGAAAAAAATAGGAAAACAAACTTTTAAATTATCAAATCCTGTTTCAATAAAAGAAACGGCAAGTATAGTAGGTCCAAAAGAATCAAACGGTCCACTTGCTAAATATTTTGATAAATGTATAGAAGATGAATTTTATGGAGAGTCATCATGGGAAAAAGCTGAAAGCAAATTTATAAAAAGTGCTACTGAGATGTTAATCGCTAAATCCGGAATTTCAAATAAAGATATCGACTTTTGCTTTGCAGGAGATTTATTAAATCAATGTATATCTTCATGTTTTGGTTTAAGAGAAACTAATGTCCCCTTTTTTGGAATATTTGGTGCATGCTCTACTTTTGTAGAATCTTTAATACTTGGAGCAATGGCTATTGATGGGAATTTCGCAAAAAATGTTTTGTGTGCTGTATCTAGCCATTTTTGTAGTGCAGAAAAACAATTTAGATTTCCTTTAGAACTTGGAAACCAAAGACCCCCTACTTCGCAGTGGACTGTTACCGGAAGTGGAGCTTGTATATTATCTAAAGAAGGTACTGGCCCATATATTACTCATGTAACGCCTGGGAAAATTATAGATATGGGAATAAAAGATGTAAATAATATGGGAAGTGCTATGGCTCCTGCTGCAATAGATACTTTAATTACTCATTTTCAAGATACTTCAAGAGATCCTGACTATTATGATGGTATCTTCACTGGAGACCTTGGATATATTGGTAAAGATATTTTGTTAGATATTGTAAAAACTAAAGGATATGACATAACAAATAATTATAATGATTGTGGGATTTTAATTTTTGATAAAAATAAACAAGATACTCATTCTGGTGGATCTGGGTGTGCTTGTTGTGCTTCTGTTTTTTCTGGATATCTATATAAAAAATTAAAAGAAAGAAAATTAAATAAAATATTACTAATTGCTACAGGTGCACTTACTAATTCTACGACTTCTCAGCAAGGTGAATCTATTCCAGGGATAGCACATGCTGTAAGCATTGAAATGTAATTGAAAGGATTTTTTATGGAATTTTTACAAAACATAAATTATTTAAAATTATTATATGCCTATATAATAGGAGGAATCATTTGTATTATTGCTCAAATATTAATTGATAAAACAAAACTTACTTCTGCAAGAATTTTAGTATTATATGTAACAGTTGGAACTATTTTAGGTGGGCTTGGTATATATAAATATTTAGTAGATTTTGCAGGAGCTCGGAGCTACTGTTCCTCTTACAGGCTTTGGATATAATCTAGCAAAAGGAGTTATTAATGAAGTAAATAATATTGGATTTTTAGGAATATTTACAGGAGGAGTAAAAGCTGCTGCAGGTGGGATTTCTGCTGCTATCTTTTTTGGATATATTGCTTCTCTTGTTTCAAAACCCAAAATTAAAAAACAATAAATAATAAAATAAGTATTTAAAAATTGATTAACTTTAATTTTTATTTTACAGTCTTTGCTTATCATGTTATAATATTTAGAAAAATTTAGAAGGAGGGTCAATGCTGTGTTTACAAAAGGCTTATTTGACACTGAAAGATTGCGGATTCGCACATTTAGACGGAAGGATTTCGAGAGGTTTCTAGATATTGCACTTGATAAAGAAGTGCAAAAATACTTTAAAGGTCTTGGCCGATCCGTCTCTGAGATATCTGAGTACTTTGATTTGATTATGTCTCAAGATAGGCAATATAATGAAGCTCTTGCAATCACTCTTAGAACAACACATCAAATAATTGGTTACATCGGAGCTTTCTCAATGCCCCCTGAAACATTAAATGTAGAATACTTTCTCGCAAAGGAATTCAGAGAGTGCAGGTACGGGACAGAGGCTTTTGAAGGACTAATTTCTTACATCAGGATTTTCTATCCACACATAAGATATATCTCACTTATGTTAGACAAAAAAAACATCGCATCTCAAGAATTACTTTCTAATTTTGGTCCTGAGATAAGAGATTTTGATACAAAAAATTACGAGTACATTATATCTCTTTAATCTACTAACCTAAAAAGGAAGATCACTATGTTTAAATTAAAAATAAGAGAACCAGTAGTAACTACTGCTGGCTCTCTTGTTTTATTTTTGCTTATTATTTTGCCACGATATTAAATATCTTTCCTTTTACATAGATTTCTTTTACAACTGTTTTATCTTTTAGTAAAGTTTGTATTGTTTCATTTTCTCTTACTTTATCTTTAACCATGCATTCTTCCTCATCTTTTACGATTTTAATAGTAGTCTTAACTTTACCATTTATCTGTACAGGAATTTCTATTTCATCATCTATTGTCTTTGCTTCATCATATGTAGGCCAAGGCATTTGAGAAATATCTTTTTCCTCTCCTATTTCTTTATATAATTCTTCTGTCATATGAGGTGCAAATGGATTTAATAATTGTAAAAACACTTTATATTCTGCTTTATTTATTTGTTTTTCTTTATAGAACTCATTTACCATTGTCATAAATGTTGCAACAGCAGTATTAAATTTCATTTCTTCTATATCTGAACTTACTTTTTTAATAGTTTTATGCATCATTTTTTCAAACTTAGGAGAAAATTCATCTCCTTCTACTACCATATCCTTTAAGTTCCATACTCTATCTAAGAATTTGCTACAACCTCTTATACTTTCCATTGACCATGGAGCTGTTTGATCAAATGGTCCCATAAACATTTCATAAACTCTAAAACTATCTGCTCCAAATTCTTCTACTATATCATCAGGATTTATTACATTACCTTTAGATTTAGACATTTTTTCACCATTACCACCTAAAATCATGCCATGAGATGTACGTTTTTGATAAGGCTCTTTAGTTGGAACAACTCCTATATCATATAAGAATTTATGCCAAAATCTTGAATATAGTAAGTGAAGTGTTGTATGTTCCATTCCACCATTATACCAGTCTACAGGAGACCAATATTTAAGTGCTTCTTTTGAAGCTAGTGCTTTATCATTATGTGGATCCATATATCTCAAGAAATACCAAGATGATCCAGCCCATTGAGGCATTGTATCAGTTTCTCTTCTTGCATCTTTTCCACAACATGGACATTTTGTTTTTATCCATTCTGTTTGTTTTGCAAGTGGTGATTCTCCATTTTCTCCTGGTTCGTAATCTTCAATATCAGGAAGAACTAATGGAAGTTCTTCTTCAGGAATTGGATTCCATCCACAATCTTCACAATATACCATAGGAATTGGCTCTCCCCAATATCTTTGACGAGAAAATACCCAATCACGAAGTTTATAATTTACTTTTCTTTCTCCAAGTTTATTATCATGTATAAATTCTATTGCTTTATTTTTTGCATCTGAAGAATCAAGTCCTGTCAAGAAATCAGAATTTATTGAAATAGAATTTGATAAATCATCATATGATTTTTTATTAAAATACATATCAATTTGGAATTTTTGACTTTCAATATTTATGTAGTCATATAATTTATCTTTTTCTACCCAAACTCTTTCAGATAATTTTGCTTCTTCTTCAGATATTTCTTTTTTATCTAAAGAATTAAGTTCTATAACAACACATTCTTGTATAATTTTTCTATTTACTTTCTTGTGATCTGCATAAAATTCATCAAATGTAGTTGCATTAATTTGATATACATTTTTAGTATCAAAATAGCCTGTTTCTTCTGTCATTTCTCTTACAGCTGCTTTGCTTGCAGTTTCACCTTCTTCTATTCCACCCATAACTAGGTTTTTCCAGCATCTATCATCATGTGCTAATACTAAATATTTATCCTCTACAGGATGTTTTATAATTACACTTACAACATGTCTTTCTGTATTTTTAGCATCTTTTCTTGGTGGATTATTTTCATCAAAAAACTTTGGAGCAACTACTTGTTTAATTGGTAAATTAAATTTAGTAGCAAACTCAAAATCTCTTTCATCGTGTGCAGGTACTGCCATAATAGCCCCTGTTCCGTAAGTGCTTAATACATAATCAGAAATCCATACAGGTATTTTTTCTTTAGTTAAAGGATTTATTGCTTTAATTCCTTTTATTTCAACACCTGTTTTTTCTTTATTTAGCTCTGATCTTTCAAAATCAGATTTTAAAGCTGCTTTTCTCTTATATTCTTCTACTTCTTCAATATTTGTAATTTTGTCTTTATATTCTTCTATTAATTTATGCTCTGGGGCAATAACCATATAAGTTGCACCAAATATAGTATCAGGTCTTGTTGTATATACGCGTAGTGATTCATCTATACCATCTAATTTAAAATTAACTTCTGCTCCTTCACTTCTTCCTATCCAATTAATTTGTTGAGCTTTTATTTTCTCTAAAAAGTCTACTTCATCTAAATCATCAATTAATCTTTGAGCATATTTTGTAATTCTAAGCATCCATTGGCTTTTTTCTTTTTGAACTACTGGACTTCCACATCTTTCACAAACACCATTTACAACTTCTTCGTTTGCTAATCCTACTTTACATCCTGTACAGAAGTTAATTGGCATTGTTGCTTTATATGCAAGACCATGTTTATATAATTGAATAAAAATCCATTGTGTCCATTTATAATAATTAGGATCTGTAGTATTTACTTCTCTTGACCAATCAAAAGAAAAACCTATTGATTTTAATTGTTCTTTAAAATGTTTAATATTGTTTTCGGTAGTTATTCTAGGATGAATATGGTTTTTAATTGCATAATTTTCAGCTGGTAAACCAAAAGCATCAAAACCTATCGGATAGAGTACATTATATCCTTGCATTCTCTTTTTTCTTGCGATAATATCTAATGCAGTATAACTTCTTGGATGACCTACATGTAAACCTTGTCCTGAAGGATAAGGAAATTCGATTAATCCATACCATTTTGGTAATGTAAAATCATCTTTTGCATTAAATGTTCCTTCTTTTTCCCATTTTTCTTGCCACTTTTTTTCAACCTTTTTAAAATCGTATGACATATGTATCTCTCCTTTATCTTAGAATATCAACAATTATATAACACTATGTTACATTTTGCAATAATTAGTAATATATAAATTAAAAAGATATGTATATAAATTTAAAAAATAAAAAATAAAAAAGATAATAAATAAAAATATTTTACTTATTAACTTTTTATCTTAATTATTTTTAATTATCATTATTATCATCTTGGCTTTTAGATTTTTCTATGATTTTCTTTTTTCTTTCATCATAGTCATCTAAAAAATGATATAAATCATTTCCTTTTTGATAAGAAATTATTGTACTTAAATTCACATTTTGCACACTACTAAATATATTCATATCTATATTATCATAATTATTTTTAAGCTGTTTTATTAATGATTTCATTTCTTCTCTTTTAGATGTTCCATCTACATTTCCATTTGCCTCATATTCTTCTGTAAATTTACAAGCACATTTAATAAAATCAAGATTATATTTATCTCTCCATTTAAGGATAGCCTCTTCTTTTACGTAATACATTGGCCTTATAAGTTCCATTCCTGGATGTGATGTACTTAAGATTTTAGGCATCATTGTTTGAAGTTGTCCGCCATAAAACATTCCCATTAGTATTGTTTCTATAACATCATCAAAATGATGACCAAGTGCTATTTTATTACATCCTAATTTTTTAGCTTTTTCATATAAATATCCTCTTCTCATACGGGCACATATGTAACAAGGATTATTTTCAATTCTTACTACTGAATTAAAAATTGGGGTTTCAAATATCTCAATAGGAATATTTAATAATTTAGCATTTTCTATAATTTTATTTCTATTTAATTCATTATAACCTGGATCCATAACTATAAATTTTAAATCAAAATCCATTTTTCTATGTCTTTTAATTTCTTGAAAGCATTTAGCCATAAGCATTGAATCTTTACCACCAGATATGCAAACTGCAATTTTATCGCCATCTTCTATCATTTTAAAATCCATTACTGCTTTTACAAATTTAGACCATATATTTTTTCTATATGTAGTTATTAACCCTCTTTCAATTTCTTTATACTTTTCCAATATTCATTCCTCTATTAATTATTGTTTTATTATATATATTTTTTATTTATATCTATTTTTATTCATATTTATTTTTATTTATTTATTTTTATTTATTTATTTTTTTAGTGAAACTTTTGATTTCCACCACTAAAATTAGACTGACTATATCTTTTATTTTTTGCTCTAGCTAAAATTTTCTTTTTCTTTGTATTTGATGGAACATTTCTTCCACTTAAAACTTTACTAGTAAGAAGTATGTTATCTTCACTATTTTCTTCCTTATTCTTTTTTATTTCTTCTTCTATTTTCTCTTTTTCTTTTTTAAAATCAATTTCTAACTTATCTGTTGGTTCTGTTTCATTTTTTATATCGTAATAATAAAAATCTCTTGAATATATACCAATACAAATTATAGTAGAAACTAATAAAGTATATCCTCCATAAAGAGCACTATAAATTGTAAGAATAACATTATTTATAATTTCAGCAATTCTGCATAGTTTTTTATCTTCATTTTTTAAAAATAATATCATATTACTTAATATTATAATTATCATAAATAAATCATAAATTCTCTTATATGAAAATATAATTAATATTAAAAAAATAATTCCATAAATAATATATATGTTTCTAGGAATTTTCTCATTCTTTATCTTATACATATACTCACACATAACTAGTGTTCCAATAAGCATATAGCAAATAGCACCAGTATATGCATTAAGAAGTAATAATGTAACTCCAATAAAAAAATATGTACCAAGAATCATTATCAAAGATGACTTTTCTTCTCTTACAAAATATTTTCCAATATTTAAAGTACTTGCAAGTATCCCTATAAATTGTGCAAATATAAACATATCACATTTCTCCTATTAAAAATATATAAAATTTTATATTATATTATATTATATTATTTTCAATCAATATTTCTTTTAATTTTTCAATGTCTAATCCGTACAATAACATCAAATGACCC
>CALWZY010000006.1 GCA_944386155.1 uncultured Clostridia bacterium
ATAAAACTTACTAAAAAAGGATTAGATTTTGCAAATATAGTCTGGGAAGAATTTGTATAAAATATAAAAAGAGGGTGGACCTTATAAGAGCCACCCTCTTTTTCATGTAACGTTAGCTCTGCAAAGTGTAGATGTTACATTAGCTTTTTGGATACTCCATATAAGCAAAAAGCGTTAATTTTGAGAAAGTTTTTCCTTAAGGCTGATGATATTTGAAACATTCATGATTCCGGTCTGTATATTTCCGAAATCATTTTTACCGTCAACCTGGTAGCAGAGTGCTATAAGCTCTGCACATTTACGCCTTCCACAGGCTTTTGGATTTCCTTTTTCATCAAATACTTCTGCATAGATAGAAAAAACTTATCTTTTAAAGTATCCATAAAAGCACCTCCATTTCAAAGTGTTTTTTAAAAAGTAAATCATAAGCTGTAAAGAAAAATGGAGTATCCATGCTCATGATAAATATGATTATATATTGATTTTTCTTTACTGTCTATTATCATTTGATAAAAAATTAAATAAAAATAAAAAAAATTAGCAATCTCTATTGACAATTGCTAAAAATGGGTATAATATATTTGTGTTAGCAAAAGAGAATATAGTTTGCTAATATGAGAGGTGAAAATATGCTTGACGATAGAAAGAAAAAAATACTTCAAGCAATAGTAGAAGAATATATTGAAAAAGCTGAGCCAGTAAGTTCAGGAAGTCTAGTAAAAGCACTTAATTGTAGTAGTGCAACAATTAGAAATGAAATGGCTGAACTTGAGCAGGCAGGTTATTTAGATAAGCCTCATACTTCAGCTGGTAGAATTCCATCTCAACAAGGTTATAGATATTATATAGACGAACTATTAACAGAAGATAAACTAACTAAAAGGGAAATAGAATATATAAAATCTAAGCTTGAGACAAAAGTAAATGAGCTTGAAGATTTAACTAAAATAGCAACAACGACTCTTTCAGAATTAACACATTATACAACAATTGCTGTAGGTCCTAATATTGAAGAACATACGATTATGGATATTAAATTTGTTTTATTGGGATCAAATGTAATGATGGCTATAATTTTAACAGAGTCTGGAATAATAAGAGAAGCTATTATAAAGTTTGATGAAGACCTTACAGAAGAACAAGTTAAAAATTTAAATTATATTTTTGTAAATAAGTTAGTAGGAAAATCTATTGATGAGATTAATGGTTCATTTGAAGAGTACCTTGGAACTGAGCTTAAGGCAGGAATAAAAGTTATAAGAAAAATTATTGATGAAATTAATAAAGTATTAAAAACAACATCTAATGAAGTTTATCTAGAAGGTACAAATAAATCATTTGATTTACCTGAATTTAAAAAAGCAGAAATCGCAAAAGATTTTATGAATGCACTTGATGCAAAAGAATTAGTAGCTGATGTTTTAAATACAGGTATAGCAGAAGATATAAATGTGTATATTGGTGATGAACTTTCAGATGAAAAATTAAAGAATTTTAGTGTAATAACTTTTAATCATATTTTAGGCGATAAAGATATTGGTACAATAGGAATTATAGGACCTAAGAGAATGGATTATGCAAAAGTAATTTCTGTAATGAAGTATATAAGTAAAAAATTAAAAGAAGAATATGGAGATGAAGATTTCTAAAAGAAAGAAGGTTAAAAAACTATGGCAAATGAAAATAAAGAAAAAGAAAATGAAATGAAAAATGATGAAAAAGAAAATAAACAAGAAGTAAAAACAGAAATAGAAGAAAATAAAGCTGAAGTTTTTGAAGAAGAAAAAAATAAAATTAAAGATGAAATAGACGAAATGAATGATAGATATAAGCGTCTTTTAGCTGAGTTTGAAAATTATAAAAAAAGAACTCAAAAAGATAAAGAAGGACTTAAAGATTTATTAGTATCAGATATAATGACATCAATTTTACCTGTTATTGATAATCTAGAAAAAGCAGTAAAAGTTCAAACAGAAGATAAGGCATATCAAGATGGTGTAAAAATGGTATTAAAACAATTACAAGATGTTTTACTATACAATGGTGTTAAAGAAATAGAAACTGTAGGAAAGAAGTTTGATCCAGAACTTCATGAAGCGGTAAGTCATGTAACAGATGAAAAACATGGTGAAAATGTAATAATTGAAGAATTTAGAAAAGGTTATAGAATAGGAAATAGAGTAATTAGACATTCAATGGTAATTGTTGCAAATTAATTTAAGATATTAATATTTATTTAATATATTTAAAATTCATAAAGTTTATACAAAATATACAAAAGAAAATAAAGATTAAAGTTAAAATAAATAAAATTATTCTAAAAGGAGGACATAATAATGTCAAAGATTATAGGTATTGATTTAGGAACAACAAATTCATGTGTAGCAGTTATGGAAGGTGGGGAACCAGTTGTAATCCCTAACCCAGAAGGAAATAGAACTACTCCATCAGTAGTTGCTTTCTCACAAAATGGAGAAAGATTAGTAGGACAAATAGCAAAACGTCAAGCTGTAACAAACCCAGAGCATACAGTTATTTCTATTAAAAGAGATATGGGTTCAGATAAGAAAGTTAAAATTGAAGATGATGAATTTACTCCACAAGAGATTTCAGCAATGATTCTTCAAAAATTAAAATCAGATGCAGAAAACTATTTAGGATCAGAAGTTAAACAAGCAGTTATTACTGTACCTGCATATTTTAGTGATAGCCAAAGACAAGCAACTAAAGATGCTGGTAGAATTGCTGGACTTGATGTTTTAAGAATTATAAATGAACCAACAGCAGCAGCTCTTGCTTTTGGTATGGATAAAGTAGATAAAGATCAAAAAATCATGGTATATGATTTAGGTGGAGGTACATTTGATGTATCTATACTAGATATAGGTGATGGTGTATTTGAAGTTTTAGCTACTAGCGGTAATAATAGACTAGGTGGAGATGACTTTGATGAAAGAATTATTGGATACTTAGTAGATGAATTCAAGAAAACAAGTGGAATTGACTTGAAAACAGATAAAATGGCAATGCAAAGATTAAAAGAAGCAGCTGAAAAAGCTAAAATAGAATTATCTGGTGTTGGTCAAACAAATATTAACTTACCATTTATTACAGCTGATAGCACAGGACCAAAACACTTAGATATTACATTAACAAGAGCTAAATTTGAAGATTTAATTAAAGATTTAGTTGATGCTACAATTAAACCAGTTAACCAAGCATTAAAAGATGCTGGATTACAAGCTAGCCAAATTGATCAAGTATTACTAGTTGGTGGATCTACAAGGGTTCCTCTAGTACAAGAAAAAGTAAAAGAAATCACAGGAAAAGAACCAAACAAAGGAATTAACCCAGATGAATGTGTTGCTTTAGGTGCAGCAATTCAAGGTGGTGTATTATCTGGAGATGTTAAAGATTTAGTATTACTAGATGTAACACCATTATCACTAGGTATTGAAACATATGGTGGTGTATTTACAAAATTAATCGAAAGAAATACAACTATACCAACAAAGAAATCTCAAATATTCTCAACAGCTGCAGATGGTCAAACTAGTGTTGAAGTTCACGTATTACAAGGTGAAAGAGAAATGGCAGCTTATAATAAAACATTAGGTAGATTCCAATTAACAGGAATTATGCCAGCTCCAAGAGGAGTTCCTCAAATTGAAGTTACATTTGATATAGATGCAAATGGTATAGTTCACGTATCTGCAAAAGATACAGCTACAGGAAATGAACAAAAAGTTTCTATTACAGCTAGTACAAACTTATCTGAAGAAGATATTAATAGAGCTGTAAAAGATGCTGAAGCACATGCTAGTGAAGATAAGAAAAAGAAAGAAGAAGTTGAAGTTAAAAATAATGCTGAAAGCTTAATTTATAACAGTCAAAAAACTTTAGATGAACTTGGAGACAAAGTAAGCGGAGAAGAAAAAGCTAAAGTTCAAGCTGAAATTGATAATGTTAAAAAGACATTAGAAGGAAATAATGTAGATGAAATCAAAGATGCTACAGATAAATTAACTAAAGTATTCTATGAAATTTCAGAAAAATTATACAGTGCAGCAAATGCAAATAATGCAAATGCAGGTGCAAATGGAGCAGATGCAACAGCAAGTGATGTAAATGATGATGCAAAAGAAGGAACTGTATATGATGCTGACTATACTGAAGAAGATGGAGATAAAAAATAATCTTATTTAGTGTAAAAAAGAATAAAAGATAAGGGCAGCTATGGAATAATTGCTGCCCATAATTTTTAGTAAGGAGTTTTCTTATATGGAAAATAAAAAAGATTTAAAAATATCAGAATTAAAAGATATGCAATATAAATTATGGGAACTTAATAAAAATAATTGGGAGCCTATGGAGCCAGAATATGCTAAAAATAATATTTTATATATGGTAGAAGAATTAGGAGAGACAATTTCTATTATTAAGAAAAAAGGAATAGATTCTATAATGAACGATAAAAATATAAGAGAACGATTTATTGAAGAATTTGGTGATGTTCTAATGTATTATATAGATGTTTTAAATAGAACAAATATATCAGCAGAAGAATTTACAGAAGTATATATGAAAAAATATAATGGTAATTTAAAAAGAAATTATGTTGAAGACAATAAAAAGAAATATGTTTAATTATCATGGAGGAGTACAAGATGGCAAATAAAGATTATTATGGAATATTAGGAGTAACAAAAAGTGCTTCTGATGATGAAATTAAAAGAGCATATAGAAAACTTGCAAAAAAATATCACCCTGATGCTAATCCGGATAATAAAGCAGAAGCAGAAGCTAAATTTAAAGAAGTTAGCGAAGCATATGAAGTATTATCTGATAAACAAAAAAGAAGTAATTATGATAATTTCGGAAATCCAGACGGACCACAATTTGGTGGAGGTCAAGGTGGACATTATTCATATGGAGGTTCTGGATTTGGTGGATCAGGATTTGAAGGATTCGGATTCGATGACTTTGGATTTGGAAGTTTTAGTGATATATTTTCTGCAGCTTTTGGTGGAGGTACTAGATCTAGAAGACGTAATGGTCCTAGAAAAGGTACTGATATGAAAGCTAATATAGAAATTACATTTGAAGAATCTTATCTTGGAACAGAAAAGACTATAAGTGTAAATAGAAATAGAGAATGTCCAAAATGCCATGGAAATGGTACTAGAGATGGAAGTGAAGCTCATGTTTGTAGTGTATGTAAAGGTACTGGACAAATAAGACAAGTAGTTACAACTCCATTTGGACAAATGGCCACACAAAAGATTTGTTCAAATTGTGGTGGTGAAGGAAAAATAATAGATGATCCATGTCCAAACTGTAAAGGAAAAGGATATACAAGACAAACAAGTAAAATAAAAGTTAAAATTCCAGCAGGTATTAATGATGGTCAGACTATAGTACTAAGAGGAGAAGGCGAGCCTGGAGAAAAAGGTGGACCAAAAGGTGATTTATATATAAATATTCATGTTAAAAAACATGACATTTATACAAGAAAAGCAGACCATGTTTTATGTGATATACCAATTACATTTACAGGAGCAACTTTAGGAACAGAAATAGAAGTTCCAATGGTAGATGGTACAAAACAAAAATATACAATTCCAGCAGGAACACAGACTGGAACAAAATTTGTTATAAAAAATAAAGGATTTAAATCTGTAAATAATAAGAACTGGAGTGGTGACTTTGTATTTACTGTTGTAGTTCAAGTTCCAAAGAGATTAACTCAAGAGCAAAGAGAACTTATTACTAAACTTGCACTTACAATGAATGAACAACCACCAATTAAAAAAAGAGGAATTTTCGGTTAAAATAAAAAGTCTAGAACATTATGTTTTAGACTTTTTATTTTTTACTCTTTAATGTATAATAAAAACGATTTTTATTTAAGGAGTTTTTATGGAATATTGGGATGCATATAATGAAAATAGAAAGAAATTAGGATACGATTTAATAAGAGATGTATCTGTATTTAAAGAAAATGAATATCATATTGTAGAAGAAATATGGATTATAAATAGTAAAGGTGAAATTTTACTTACGCAAAGATCAAAAAATAAAAAATCTAATCCTTTAAAATGGGAATGTACTGCAGGATCAATTTTAAAAGGTGAGACTAGCTACCAAGGAGCTTTAAGAGAACTAAAAGAAGAAATTGGATTAAATCTTAATTTAAAAGACTTAATTTATTTTGGAAACAAAGTAGATAAGACTCATCATGCGATTGTAGATAAATGGGTAGTAAGAAAAGATATTAATTTATCAGATTTAGTTTTTTCAGATGGAGAAGTACAAGATGCTAAATATGTTACTAAAGAAGAATTTGAAAGAATGTTAGAAAATGGTGAAATTAGAGATATATTTTATTATATGGTTAATATGTATGAAAAAATAGTAAGTGTAGAACAAAGAGAATCTTATAATTTTTTAGGAAAAGAAGTAGAAGTTGTTTTTGATAGAAAAATGGGATCACATCATCCAAAATATGATGATATGATATATGAACTAAATTATGGTTATGTCCCAAACACAAAAAGTAGTGATGGAGAAGAAATAGATGTATACCAAATTGACTCTAAAATTCCGTTAGAGACATTTAAAGGAAAATGTATAGGAATTATACAAAGAATAAATGATGAAGATGATAAATTGATTGTCGTAGATATTAATAATAATAAAAAATATACAGAAGATGATATTGTAAAAATTGTAAATTTTGCAGAAAAATATTTTAGTAGTATGATTATACTTATATAATTTTTTAAGAAAATATTTAAAATAGAGCAATAAAAAAGTATAGAAATAAAAAAGACTTGACCTAAGATGTTAAAATATTATTAGGCACAAGTTTTTTGCTTTTTTAGAAGGGAGGATTTTCTGTTGAGAGAATCTAAAAAACGGAAAAAGATTCTTACTTTCATTATAATACTTGTTATTTTTTCTGTTATTGTCAATAGATATACAAGTATTTCGTATAATACTATTACTGCTACACAATACAATAGTGAAGATGAGCTTCAGATTCACATAATCGATGTAGGTCAAGCAGAATCAATTCTTATAGTTCAAGATGGATTTACTATGTTAGTCGATTCAGGAGATAACTTTACTGGAGATGATGTAGTAAAATATATTAAGAGTTTAGGAATTGATAAAATTGACATATTTTTGATTACTCATTTTCATAGAGACCATGCTGGAGGAGCACACAAGATAATAAGTTCGCTTGATGTGAAAAAAATAGTGTGTCATAAGTTTAGTGATTTATCCACAATGCAAGAACGATTTTGGTATATTGATATGTCAATTTCTCGTAGTATAAGAGAGACTTTTGGAAGCATGTCAATTTTCATGGAATCTGCGTGTGAGAATAATAAGCTAAAAAATTTTGATGTTGGAGATGCTAAAGTTTATACCTTGAGTCAGAACAATGATGCAGTAAATGTTAATAACAAGTCAATAGTTTTTAAGCTTGTTTATGGCGACTTTTCAATGCTTTTTATGGCAGATGCAGAATCTGAGGTGGAAAAAGAGCTATTAGAAGAAGATGCTGATTTATCTGCAGATGTTTTAAAGATAGGGCATCATGGGAGCAAAACATCAACAACTGATGAGTTTCTAGATAAGGTGAATCCTAAATATGCAGTCGTAAGTTGTGGAAACGGAAATGATTATAATCATCCATATGGTGCTGTTACAAAGCGCTTTGAGGATAAAAATATTCCATTATACCGGACTGATGAATTAGGAGATATTGTAATAACAGTAAAAGATGATGGCGAAATAGTATTTGACAAAGAAAATGGCGATTATTTAAGTGGAAGGCAGCTAAGAGAATCTAATTGAGGAAAAGGTGTGAGAAATCACACTTTTTTCTCTTTATTCTTGTTATAAAATTTAGTTTTTGTTATAATATTTTTGCTATAAGAGATATTGACATATGATAAACTTAAGTAAGAGTTATTGGAGGATATAATATGAAAGAAGAATTTATAGAGTTATTAAAAAGTACAAAAAGAGAAGGAGTAGATGAGATAATTAATTTCTTAGAAAAGACAGATTTTTTTAAAGCTCCAGCAAGTACAAGGTTTCATGGAAATTATGAAGGCGGTTTGTTAGAGCATAGCATGAAAGTTTATGAAATATTAAAGCATAAAGTAAAAAATTCAGTAATAGATATTAATGTAGGAGATGATACTTTAATTATAGTTGCTCTTTTACATGATATTTGTAAAGCAAATTATTATAAAGTTGATTTTAGAAATGCTAAAAATGAAAGAGGAGAATGGGAAAAAGTTCCTTATTATACAGTAGATGATACAATTCCATATGGACATGGAGAAAAATCTGTTATGATGATTACAGAATATATGAAATTAACAAGTGAAGAGAAATATTGTATAAGATGGCATATGGGATTTACAGAGCCAAAAGAATTATATGGCACAATTTCTTTAGCATATAAAAAATATCCACTTGCATTGTTAATGCATGAAGCGGATTTAGAAGCTACATATTTTTATAATGTTTAATTAAAATAGAAAACAAATAAAATATGAAAAAATTAAAACAAAAGAATTAAATAAAAATAAATAAAATTAAAAATGAAAGCAAAAATAAGTATAAATAAAAATCATAAAAAATAAATATAAGTATAAAAAAATATATAAAAAATATAAAAAATATATAAAAAACAAAAGAAGGCGCCCGCATGTGTTTAGCATGCGGGCACCTTTCCTGTCACGGGGTTAGTCCGTGTAGAACAGGTCCTCGAATACGCCGGAATCACAGAACGCAGACTCGTAAGCTTGGAACCCATGGCTCTTAGCCAGGGAGCTGTACTCGTCTTTGTTTTCGTAGTTTACCATGGCGTATATGACGAAGCACTCACAACTCACGTTTACGATCTCGATGTAGATAGGAGAAAGCGCACTCCCATCGTTATACCAAGTGGTATGCTTTCCATCGAGCTCTTCGTAAGTTGGGAGCCGGTGCTTGACCGTGAGAGTGACATCCGGCTCCAAGAAACCAGATAGCCAATCTGCAAGCTCGTCAAAATCGAGAACGTCCAGACGATCGGGTTGGATTTCTTCACACTCAGCTGAAATCATGTGACGTTTCTTCAGCAAATCGAAGAGTGCATGGGTACCAGGCTTGAACTTCCTGGTGTTGTAGTACCCCAGCACTTCCGCGCTTACCTTGCGTCCAGACTTGATTACTGCAACGTAACCTCCGATTTCGAAGATTGTGTATACAGAAATCACCAGCTTAGGTGACTTGATTTCCAACACCTTTGAGGTCTTTAGGACATACTCAAAGCTGTTAGGCTTGAGCAGCTTTTGAAGAACCTCTTCCGTGACGGTAGGCAGAGATGTTATTGGGCAGTCATTATAGTGCTCCCGAAGATCAGGGACAAAGCACTTAAGGACATCGATTCCCTCAAGAAGAGAGAATACCCCATCAATGCCAGAAACAACAGGCTGTACATACTTAAGGTACAATTTGTGTCCTGCCATTTCTTGTTACCTCCTTCCTAAATAGGGTATATATATTAATAATATCACAGTTAACATAAAAATTCAAATTTTACTATTTTAAGTATTTGTTTTTAAATTTTCTCTTAAACTGTCTATTCTATCTTTAGTTTTACTATAAGCTTCTATATCTTTTTCGAAAACACCATTAAAATATCTAAAAATATCACCATCTTTTATATCTTCTGGTAGTTTTTCAATAGGGACATCTGACATTTTTCCAGTATCTCTATTTTCTAATATTCCAATATTTCCTTCAACTCTATCTAAAGTATATAAAACAGGTTCTTCGTCTGTAATATTATTTAAGAAATCATGTAAATCATTTGAAAAATCATCAATATTAAAACTATCTAAAATATTATCAAAATTCATAATATCACTCCTTTTATTGTATTTTTAAACAAGAAAGAAGCAATAATAAAATTATAAATTCAAAATTGTTATGGTAAAAGTATAAAATGATAAAATATAAAATTCAAGAAAAATAGTAAGACAAAAATATTAATAATTAGACAAAAGAAAAGCCCGGGCTCCTTTTTAGGGGAGCCTGGGGCTAGGCTTATACGGATAAATAGTAGAAGTAAATTTTATCATTTTCCTTCACAAGTTCAGATCCTAAGGCTTTCTGCAGAGCGATACTTGCCTTGTTAGTTTTTCTGACTTCGAATACGAGAGTCTTTACTTCGGGTGACTTCTGCTTTACGAGCCGAGAGAGAACAATTAGGGACTCATAAGCATAGTGTTTCCTTCTGTAATATTCTCCTATGAAGTAGTGGACCGTCATTTCTTTGTCTGGTTCGTACCATGAGGTAATTAAAGCTCCAACTAGCTTGTTATCACTAGCTCGAAAGATTCCATACATAGTAGAAAACAGACATGTGTTGAAGGATATGATACTTTCTGCTTCTGAGATACTTTTTGCTTCCATAAAAGAAACATATCTATGGAGAGATTCTCCATAAGAAATGTTTTTGTAAATTTCAGCATCAGCAGTGGTTAGTTTCCGTATATAAATAGGTCTATCCAAAGTTGGTGACCTCCTTTCTATAATTTGCCTAAATTTATTATAGCACAAAAGTTTACATAAAACAATTAAATAAACTTTAAAATATAAAATACTAATTACAATTTTTAATAATAATATTTATGATATAATAATTAAAATTAATAAGATATTTAAGTTGTAATAAAAGTTAAATTAAAATATAAATTTTGAAATAATGAGGTGGTTTTTTGTTTATTGTAAGAGAAGCAATTTTGAGAAAAAATGTAAATTTGAAATCAGAGGTAATTGATATTTTAAATATAAATGATGAAGTAGAAATAATAGAGAATAATATAATAGATAAAGATGAAAGTGAAATTTATTGTAAAGTTAAATATAAAGAATCATATGGATATGTAATTAAATCTAGTTTGAGTGATGAAAAAATAAAATTAATTGAGAATATAAATGAAAAAGATAATGATTATAAAAAAATAAAAGATGTATCTAAACAAGGAAAAATTAAAATGATAAATGAAGCTATAAGAATTTTAAATCAAAATAATTCTTATTCAGCAAAATTAGATTATAAATTTTATAAGTCAGGAAAAACAAGACTAAATGGATATTTTAATATTCCTTATTATGAAAAAGAAATAATTGAAGATGAAAATAAAGAAAATGAACAATATTATTCTTATGATTGTTCTGCATTTTGCGATACTATTTTAAACAGAGTATTTAAAGAAAATATGGTAAGAGATGGATTAAATAAAATAGAAGTAAAAAAAGGAGTATTTAAACCAAATATTTGGGTAACAAGAGATTATTATGCAAATGCTTTTTTAGAAGATGATGCAATTAAGAAGAAAATAAAAGTTGTGCAATATGTGGATAAATTTGGTGAAAAAATAGATATAAGCAAAATGCAAATAGGAGATTTTATTATTGGGATTATAGATAAAGAAAATGAAAATCATAATCCAAACATACACATGAATCATATTATGATGTATTTTGGTGATGGATATATAGTACATGCTTCATATACAAATGGAAAAGAAATATTTAATAAAGTTTTATTAACAAAATTAATAGATGATTTTTATTTAAAAATTGGTTTTGAAAATAGATTTGATAAGAATATAATGCTTGCAAGATATATTGAAAAATAGTGAGATATGTAACTCTACTGCGGTTTTTAAAGATTAATAATTTGACAAAGTAAATAAAAAATAGTATAATATTTTACAGTTGTTACCACATGTTTAAAGTTTTGTGGTATAAAAAAGAGATGTTTTTATAAAAATTTAAATTAATGGTTCGGAAAAATTAAATATTATTAATTAAATTATTTAAAAGGTGTGTAGTTAAATAATTTTTTTGTAGTGCGTAATAATATGTAATATTATCTTTTATAAGATAATGATAAGTAAAAAAGATCGGAATAATATTAATAAAAAAGTATGTGAGCGGATTTAAAATTTAAAATAAGAGTTAATATATTATTATATTTTTTAAATATAATTTTAATTTGTGTTGGAAATAAAATAATATTTTAATGTTTTTGGATCATTAGTTTAAGTAAAATGTATTAAATGAGAAATATATTTTATTTTAAGCTAATTTTTTATGCGTTTTTATAATAAACATAAGAAAAATAATGATAAAGAAGGAGATTTTATGGAGGAAAATAAAAACAATTTAAGTAAAGTTAATTCAGTTCAAAATGTTAATAAAAATAATAGAAAAAGAACTGTAAAAGATACAAAAGTAGAAAATAATAATATTAAGAATAGTAATCAAAAACTTGAAAAAAAAGAAGTAATAAATAACAATTTAAGTGAAAATGCTAAATTAATAAAAAAATCAAGTGTTAGAAAAAATGTAAATGCAACAAATACTCGTAATATTCAAAAAGAGAAAAAAAATAAAAAAAGTGATAATAAATTAGAATTTAGATTTAAACAAGAAAAATTAAAGATTATACCACTTGGAGGTATTCAAGAAATAGGAAAGAATATTACTGTTTTTGAATATGGCGATGATATAGTACTTGTAGACTGTGGTTTAGCATTTCCTGAAGACGATATGCTTGGTATTGATTTAGTAATACCAGATTTTACTTATCTAGAGAAAAATAGAGAAAAAATTAGAGGATTAGTAATAACTCACGGTCATGAAGATCATATAGGAGCTATTCCATATTTATTAAGTAAAATAAATGTTCCAATTTATGCTACAAAACTTACAGCAGGTTTAATAAGTCATAAATTAGAAGAACATAAATTATTAAAAAGTACAAAACTTAAAATAGTAAATCAAGGACAAACAATAGTACTTGGAAAAATAAGAGTAGAATTTATTAGGAGTTGTCATAGTATTCCTGATGCTGTCGCTTTAGCTATACACACACCGGTAGGTACTGTTGTTCATACAGGTGACTTTAAAATAGATTATACACCAATAGATGATGAAAAAATGGATTTTGGAAGACTTGCTGAACTTGGTAATAAAGGCGTATTAGCACTTATGTCTGATAGTACAAACTCTGAAAGAAAAGGATATACTATGTCTGAAAGTTCTGTAGGAGAGGTTTTAGATAAATTATTCTTTAATTGTACAAAAAGGATAGTAGTTGCAACATTTGCTTCAAATGTTCATAGAGTACAACAAATAGTAAATTCAGCAGTAGCAAATAATAGAAAAATTGCAGTATGTGGAAGAAGTATGATAAATATGATAGATACTGCTATGGAACTTGGATATATTAATGTTCCAGACCATGTATTTATTGATATTGATATGATTAAAAATTATCCAGATGAGCAATTAGTTATAATTACAACTGGAAGTCAAGGTGAAACAATGTCAGCTTTGACTAGAATGGCAGCAGGAGAGCATAAAAAAGTTACTATAACACCAAATGATTTAGTAATTATTTCTGCAAATCCTATACCAGGTAATGAAAAATATGTTGCTAAAGTTATAGATGATTTAATGAAAATTGGTGCTGAAGTTGTTTATAGCTCTTTAGAGGCTATACATGTTTCAGGTCACGCTTGCCAAGAAGAGCAAAAATTAATGCTTTCATTAATAAGACCTAAATATTTTATACCAGTTCATGGAGAATATAGACAACTAATAGCTCATAGTGATACTGCTAAAAAAGTTGGTATTCCACCAGAAAATATTTTCTTAATGACTAATGGTAGAGTATTAGAACTTAATGAAGAAGAAGCAAAACTTACAGGTGTTGTACCATTTGGAAAAATAATGGTTGATGGACTTGGAGTTGGAGATGTTGGAAATATAGTTTTAAGAGATAGACAACATTTATCACAAGATGGATTGATTATTGTAGTTCTTACAATGGATTCTTCAACAGGAGAGATTTTAGCAGGTCCAGATGTTATTTCAAGAGGATTTGTTTATGTTAAAGAATCTGAAAACTTAATGGAAGAAGTAAAACATGTATTAAGAGATGAGATTGATGTTTTAGAAGAGTCTGGAGTAAGAGATTGGGCAACTATAAAAGCTAAGCTAAAAGAAGGTTTACGTGATTATATATTTGCCAAAACAAAAAGAAATCCAATGATTTTACCAATTATTATGGAAGTCAAAAAAAATAAAAGTAAAATAGCAAAAATAAAAAATGGGAAATAAAAAAAAATAAAAATAAAAAATATAATATTTGATGTAGATAATACTATTGTAAAAAATGAAGAAGAAGATAAACTAGAATATAAAAAAGTTTTAAAAAAATATGGTTATGATGAAAGTCTTTATAATGATATATACAGGTCTATTGGAAATTATGATTGTGATTTTACAAGAGAAAATATATATTATAACTTAAAAGATATGACTGACTTTGTAAATAAAGAATTAGATACTGATTTTCAGGTAGAGTTTATGGAAGAAATAATTGAAGTTATAGGAAGCAAGTTTTGTAGAGAAGCTCTAGTTACAAAAGAGACATTAGAATATTTAATAAATAAAGGTTATAACCTATATGTTTTTTCTAACTTTTACTCTAGAATACAAAAAGAGAGAATAAAAAATCTTTCTTTAGATAAATATTTTATAAGAGTATTTGGATCAGATGAAATTGGTGCAAAACCTTTTAAAGAAGCTTTTGATAATTTGTTAAAAGAAATTGGAGCAACCAAAGATGAATGTATAATGATTGGTGATGACAAGCGTACAGATATATCTGGAGCAAATAGAGTAGGTATGAAAGCAATTCTTTTAGATATAGATGGTACGCGAGATTTAAAACAAGCAGAAGATGCAAAAGATTATATAGTTATAAAAGATTTAAAAGAACTAGAAAATATTTTCTAGTTCTTAATCTTCTTTTGCGTATAAATATTGAAAAATAAAGGAAGCTTTGGTATAATTGAGCTGAATTTTATAAATAAAAAGAAGAATAGAGAGGTAGATTATATGGGATATAAAGAATTAGCAGATTTAATATTTCCAGATGCAAAGGATGTATCTTATTATGAGGAAAAATATCCAGAAAGAGATTTAAAAGAAGGTGCTGTAGTTACAAGATTTGCACCAAGTCCAACAGGATTTGTTCATATAGGAGGACTTTATCAAAGTTTAGTTGCTAAAAAAATTGCAAAACAAACCGATGGTGTATTCTTTGTAAGAATAGAAGATACAGATCAAAAAAGAGAAGTTGAAAATGGAGTATCTGAAATATTAACTTCTTTAAAAGAATATGATTTATCACCAGATGAATCTTTAAATACAGATGGAACAGATAATGGAAATTATGGACCATATATTCAAAGTAAAAGAAAAGATATATATCAAGCATATGCTAAAAGTTTACTTGAAAAAGGACTAGCATACCCATGTTTTTGTTCTGCAGAAGATTTAAATGAAATAAGAGAAAATCAAACAAAAGCAAGACAAAGAACAGGATATTATGGAACATGGACAAGATGTAGAAATATGCCTGTAGATATGGCTATGGAAAAAATTAAAAATGGTGATAGTTATATAGTAAGATTAAAATCACCAGGAAATCCAGATAAGAAAATTAAGCATAAAGATTTAATAAAGGGAAATATAGAATTTCCAGAAAATGATCAAGATATAGTAATTATTAAATCAGATGGACTTCCAACATATCATTTTGCTCATGCAGTAGATGATCATTTAATGAGAACTAATTTAGTAATAAGAGCAGATGAATGGGTAGCTTCAGTACCACTTCATTTACAATTATTTTATATGTTAGGATTTAAACCACCTAAATATGCACATATTGCACCTATAATGAAAGAAGAAGATGGAAATAAGAGAAAGTTAAGTAAAAGAAAAGATCCAGAAGCTGCTGTAAGTTATTATAGAGAAGAGGGAATTCCTAAAGAAGCGGTTATAGAATATTTAATGAATATTGCAAATTCTAATTTTGAAGCATGGAGAAAAGGCAATAAAGATAAATCAATAGATGATTTTAATTTTGATATTAAGAAAATGGGAGTAAGTGGAGCTTTATTTGATATGGTAAAATTATTAGATGTATCAAAAACAGTAATATCTACTTATTCTGCTGAAAAAGTTTTAGAAGATGTTTTAAATTGGTCAAATATATATGATAAAGATTTATATGAATTATTAAATAGAGACAAAGAATATGCTCTAAAGATTTTTGGAATAGAAAGAGGAAATGTAAAACCTAGAAAAGATATTGCAAAATGGTCTGATGTTAAAGATTCAATAATATATATGTTTGATGATAGATTTTTAACTTCAAATATAGAATATGAGTATCAAAAGGTAACTGACGAAGATGAGATTAAGAAGATAGTAACTACTTATTTTGATAAATATTATGATGAAAATGATGACAAACAAACATGGTTTAATAAGATGAAGGATTTATCAGAAGAGCTAGGATATGCAAGAGAAGTAAAAGAGTATAAGAATAATCCAGATTCATACAAAGGTCATGTTGGAGATATAAGTACTGTAATTAGAGTAAAGGTAACAGGTAGAGCAAATACACCAGATTTATATGAAATATTACAAGTTTTAGGAAAAGAATCTATTTTAAAAAGGGTAAATAAGTAAAGTTGAATAAATTTTTTAAATGTGCTATAATTAAGTCTATTCTTAATTAATAAGGAGGGTTTTTACCTAATGAACAGTGTTCCTGTGAGCGTTTATTCGGCAGATTTACTCCAAGCGGAGAATCTGTACAGCGCAAATTACATCTCTATCGAGGTGGAAGATTGGGTAGGGCAGCTTAGTAAAGACATTGCAGGTAAGCTGCTTGAGGCTTTTACTGATAGGCGGCTTGATGAAGAGTTGGATGTTCTTCGGAAGGCTTACAAAGTGAGGGTCTACACAAAAACCTGTACCGAAGAGATGCCCTTGCATCTCCAGTTTGCGAGCGTTGTCTTGTCAGGCAATCAAAAGTGGAGTCTCGTAGACGAAAGAGAACTCATGGCATCTGCACCTGTTTCGATGAGGACGCGGAAAATCACCATCAAGGTGAAAAAGAAGCTCTTTAGCAGGGTGTGAGTCGTGAGGCGGTCTGGCACATGAAAAAAGCGTTGCCAGGCCGCTTTTTTATATAGAGGTGATAGATATGGAATATAATATAGATGATATTGTTGAGATGAAGAAAAAACATCCATGCGGAAGTAATAAATGGCAAATTATAAGAGTTGGTGTTGATTTTAAATTTAAATGTTTAGGATGTGAACATATAATTACTGTAGAGAGACCTAAAGCATTAAAAATGATTAAGAAAAAAATAAACAAATAAATAAATTAATTAATTAATTATTAAACGAGCCTTGTAATAGGCTCGTTATTTGTATTTGAGAAGGAAATATGTTATTATATTATAGATAAAAATTTTAGGAGGATGAAAGAAATGTTTAGTAAGATTTTTGCCCGGTTTTTAATGAGGCATTTTAACAAGAAGGAAAAAGAAGAGGGAAAAAAGTATCAAAGACATTTCAAGTTCGATGATGGGAGATCATTTACCCTATATTCGAATGAATACATCGAAGAAGAAAAAGCTCGAGATTTGATTGAATTTGTGAGAAAAAATATCAAACCAATTGATGCAGGAGACCTAGATGAATTACATGTGATTATAGTCGAAATCATGTCTGCTTTTTTTGATTTTGATGCTATGGTTAGCGTAAAAGTAAAGGAACCTTGCAAAACATACGAGATTAGTATTATCAGAAATGGTTCGATTGATCTTGGAATTTAAAGCAAATTAAAAGGCGGCGCCCTTAGTGTGGGGCGTCGCCTTCGAGCTTAGAAAAAGCTTATGCTACAAGTGTTCCACCATATTGAATCATGGTGTTAACAACTCCGGCAGGGCATCCAGCAGGTATAGTTACACAGCTTCCTTGCACATCGAACTCGAAGTAGTGGCAAAAGGTTGCCAGCTTCTCGAATGCGACGTAGTAGGCCGTCTTGCTAGACGCAAACCTAAAAGTCTTTTCCTTTTTTTGCTCTGCATACAACATTGAGTCATACCTCCTTTGAAGTACTTTTAATTATACCACAAAATTAGCAAAAAATAAAGAGTTATGTTAACGAGTAATTCTTAATATATAGAACAAAAACAAAAATGAACTTAAATATTCTTTAAGTTCATTTTTGCTTTTTATTTAAATTTTATTGTGTTAAATATTTTTAATATTTATATATTTTAATTATTTAAAAATTCTTCTATAATTTCCCATGATTTTTCTGTATAGATTTTTCTTTCAGAAGAGAATGGAATTAGAGTAGTAAAAGATATTCCAAGTTCTTTTTTTAAATTTTCTATAACAGAATCAACTTTAGTTACAGCAATTTTATCTGCTTTATTTGCAACTATCATAAATGGTAAATTTGTTTTTAATATATATTTATACATTAATAAATCATCTTGTGTAGGGTTATGTCTTATATCTAAAAGAAGGATTATTAATTTTATATTTCTTGATTTTTGAAGATAATCTTCGATAAATTTCCCCATATTTATTTGTTCTTCTTTTGAAAGTTTACTATAACCATACCCTGGGAGGTCTACAAAATAAAAATTGTTATCTATGTTATAAAAATTTATTTGTCTAGTTTTTCCTGGAGTATTACTAGTTCTTGCAAGATTTTTTCTATTAAGCATAGTGTTTATAAAAGAAGATTTACCGACATTTGATTTTCCCACTAAAACAATTTCAGGCAAATTTCCTTTTGGATATTGAGCAGGTTTTACTGCAGATATTTCAAATTTAGGATTTTTAATTATCATAAATATTTCTCTCTTTCTAATTTTATTAAAAAATAGTAAATGTATTATAACACAAATATATAGATAGAGCAATTTTACATAAAATAGGAATTATGGTATAATTTTAAGCAAGTCGATTAAGAAAATAGAGAAGGGACATTAAATGTTTATCTCTACGTAACGAGAAATGTCTTGTAAAAAGTCTAGTAGAAAGGTTAAAGATGAAGGTTTATAGGGAAGACCAAGAACTTAGGAAGGCTATCGAGAATCTCAAAACGTTTGGCTTTTCATATCTTGGTAGGGGGTATCAGTTTAACATCGTAAACTTCACTAAGGCAGATGCTGAAAGAAGTGCGGTTTTCCAAAGAGATGGGCAGATGTTTGCATATCTTATAGATTCGCACTCGAGCCAGCTAAGTCCTCTTAGGAAAAATGCCGATGGGGCATACGTTTTTGAGGGGCTTTCTAGCTAGAACTCGACTAAAAAAGACTTAGAGTCTTTCCCCTGCAAAGGGGTTTATTTTTTTATTTATAATTTTTAAAAATCTAAAATTGTTGTATAAGTGAAAAGCTACGAAATAAATAAAAAATGAATCTATAAATATACTTATAGATTCATTTTTGTATTACTACAATTATAATATTTTAAATATAATGTAGTTATAGCTATTTTTATTTAAGTTTAAATTTAAATTATTTTTATTTCTTTTTAGGTTTTAATTCTTTAGTTCCACCCATATATGGCCATAAAACTTCAGGAATTGTAATTGTACCATCTTCTTGGTAGTGATTTTCTAGGAATGCAATTAACATACGAGGTGGAGCAACTACAGTGTTATTTAAAGTATGTGCATAATAATTTCCTTTTTCACCTTTAATTCTAATACCAAGTCTTCTTGCTTGAGCATCTGTTAAATTAGAGCAACTTCCAACTTCGAAATATTTTTGTTGTCTTGGACTCCATGCTTCAACATCAACACTTTTTGATTTAAGGTCTGCTAAATCGCCACTGCAACATTCAAGAGTTCTTACTGGTATTTCCATACTTCTAAATAGTTCTACAGTGTAGCTCCATAATTTATCATACCATTCATAACTTTCTTCTGGTTCACAAACAACGATCATTTCTTGTTTTTCAAATTGATGAATTCTATATACACCACGTTCTTCAATTCCATGAGCACCTTTTTCTTTTCTAAAACATGGAGAATAAGATGTCATAGTATAAGGTAAATCAGCTTTATTTAATATTTGACCTTTAAATTTACCAATCATAGAATGTTCACTAGTTCCAATTAGATATAAATCTTCACCTTCGATTTTATACATCATTGCATCCATTTCTTCAAAGCTCATAACTCCAGTTACAACATCGCTTCTTATCATATAAGGTGGAATACAGTAAGTGAATCCTTTATTTATCATAAAATCTCTTGCATAAGATAATATAGCAGAGTGAAGTCTTGCGATATTTCCTGTTAAATAATAAAATCCATTTCCTGCGACTCTACGAGCAGAATCTAAGTCAATTCCATCTAGACTTTCCATAATATCTGTATGATAAGGTATTTCATATGGTGGAACTACTGGTTCACCATATTTTTCAACTTCAACATTTTCTGAGTCATCTTTTCCGATTGGTACAGATTCGTGCATAATATTTGGTATTTTCATCATTATGTCTGTAACAGCTACATCATATTCTTGTTCTAATTTTTCGTTTTCAGCAAGTTCATTATTTATATTTTGTACTTCAGCTTTAATTTGTTCTGCTTCGTCTTTTTTTCCTTCTTTCATTAAGCTTCCAATTTGAGCACTTAATGCATTTCTCTTACTTCTTAATTCATCACCTTTTAATTTTGCTTCTCTGTTTTTTCCATCAAGTTCTAAAACTTCATCTACTAAATGTAATTTGTGATCTTGAAATTTGTTTTTGATGTTTTGTTTAACAACATCAGGGTGTTCTCTTAAAAATTTAATGTCTATCATATAAATTCCTCCTATATATCTATTATTTTTTTATTTAAATACTTTAGTAATTATTTATTTTTTATTAATTACCGAATATTAATTACTGATTATTAAATATTAAATTTAATTTTCTTCATAAAGTTCAAATCTATGTTTTTGACCAGTTTTATTATCAGGTCTAGCACTTACATCATCATCTTCTAAAAACATTTTTTCAGGTCTTACCCAATATTCATTAGATCCTAAGTGTTTGTATACTACCATATTTTCCAGGGTTTCCGAATGTTTTGCAATACACAATACTTCAATTATGTGTCCTTTGAAATGTCTGTATTTTTTTCCAACTTCAACTTTTTCCATAATAATTCTCCTTTTAAATTATTTGTATTTATTAATATTAATTAATACTAGTTTGTATTTTACTTTATTTTTACTTTAAATTTAGAATGTTTATTATTAGATTCAGTAGTGTTTTTGGAGTTTTCAGCTTCTTTTATAAAATCTTTTTTAGATTGTTTTGTATAATCTATTGTTAAGTCTTTAGCAAGTTCAAATCTATGTTTTTGTCCTGTTATATTATCTTTTCTATTTTGATCTACTTCCTCAAAAAACATTTTTGCAGGTCTTGTCCAAAGCATAGAATCATCTCTAGGGTATAGAGGTCTATATACTATTACATCTTCTTTAGTTTCTGAATCTGTACTAATATTTTCTATAAAATAATAATTTCCTTTAAAATGTCTAAATACTTTTCCAATATAATCTGCATATATTTTAGATCCAGTTTTTCCGTCTTCGTTTTGATACATTGCCGTTTTTTCATTTGGATAAAGTAAATCATCAGTAATACCATCTGTTAATTCTTCTATAACAAGCTGTCCTATACGAAGAGAAGGTGTTATTTTGAAAGTATTAGGTGACATATTATATAGTTCTAGATTTAATATTCCTGAATAGCCACTATTTATGTGTTGAAAATTAATATATAATCCAAGTCTCGATAGAGAAGTCCTTGGACGAATGTGTCCAATCATATTTTTTGGCATATTAATTTTCTCATTAAGTATTACAAATATACATTCTTTAGGTTTTAATGAATATGAATTAGTAATATCAAGCTCTTCATACATCTTATCTGAAAGATCAGGATCTGATAAATCTATCTGTTTAAAGCTTTTTTTCATTACTAAAATTTTATTACTTATAGATAAATCAATAGAAGATGATCCAATATTTAATGTGTCATAATTTTCGATAAGATTTTCTTCTTCAATAAGTTTTTTAATATCATTTCCATTTAGAATCATATAAAATCCTTCCTTTTTAAGTAGTAAAGAAATATCAAATAATATAAAAAACGTCCTTGCAAAACTGCAAGGACGAATATATCGCGGTACCACCTTTATTACTTAAATTTATATTTTTAAGTATCTCTTAATGCTTTAACCTGCATAACTGGTTTAGTTTATTAGACTAAAAGCTAAAGAGTAGATTCATAAATCTTTTTTAGTTTGTTTACACCAGCCACAAACTCTCTATATAAAAAATAATTTATTACTAGTCTCTTATCATTGCTATTTATTTTTTGTAATTTACTTTTATTTTTAGAACAATTTTTCTTTTCTATAGTTAAATATTTTAACATAAAAAAATTGATTAATCAAGCAAAATGCGGAAATTTACGTAAAACAGGGAAAAGAATACCTACTAAAAAGAAAATTAAATAGAAATTTAGTATGTAATATAAAAAATATTGTTTTGTTACAAAAATGTAATAATATAATTATTAAATATATGATATTATATTTATATATTTTATGATTTAATGGAGTAATAATATGAGATCTAAAAGAATCTTAAAAAAGATGGGAATAACAAATCTAGAAAAGTTAGATTTTAAGAAAAAAGAGGATTTAGTAAAAAAAGTATCACAAAAAATAGCTGATAGATTTGAAACATATGGAATTAAATATGAAGAAATTTATATGAAACTTATAAATACAGATATGTATTTATCTGATATTAAGTCAGGTACTCCAAAAGCAAATTACATTTATAAAAATATGTCTTTATATATAGATAGAAGTATAGAGCTTTCTGAAAATAATGAAGATATTTTAAGAGAATGTATTTGTAAAGTACAAGAAGTAAGAAATAAGAAAAATAGGATTCATAAGCTTGGACTTTGTAGATTTAACGAATCAAAAATTGCGGGAGTGGCTTTTAATGAAGCTGGAATTCAATATATATTAAGTACTCTATTAGATAAAAAAGAAGAAAAAGTAAATGCTTATGGTGTTGAGATAAATTCTATAAGTATGCAATATCCTGCTATTACAAATATAATTAGGCAAATGACGTTTATTGCAGGAGAAAATTATTTAGTTCAATCTATAATAAATAGTACAGATGATTTTAAAAAATCTTTTATAGATAAGTGCAATGAAACTAGTTATTATAGTATCATGAAAAATACAGATTTAATGTATGAAGCTAAAAAGAGAATAACTAATATAGATAGAAAGATTTTGTTTGATAGAAGAGTAAAAGAAGAATCAAAAGCAAAATTAAGAGATAAAGTAAATAGATATTCTAAATCTATCAGATTTTCTTATACTAAAATTCAAAAAGAATTATGCCAATGTTATTTTAATAAGAAAATGGCAAAAGCAAAGAGTATTGAAAGTTTAGAACAATTAAGAGAAGAAATAGTAAAATACAAGAAGTTGATTGCTATTTCATGTGAGGCAGAGGATAATTTCTTTGAAAAATATAGTTTAGATTGTTATTATAAAATAGAAAGAAAAATAGAGAAGATAAATAAAGAAAATTCTATGTTAATTTCTAATAAAAAAGGTATTTCAAAAGCATTTGTTAAATTTAAAAAAATATTTGATTCTTCTAATGCTGAATATGAAGATAATAAATAATTATCCAGTTTAAGTAAAAAATTTAGATAAAATATTTAAATATTATAAATTTTATTTATTTAATATGCATAATTTAATTCTTTATAAATAGTTCTTACATCAGTAGAGGTAAGAACTAATTTTTTATTCTTAGCTTTTTTTAAAAGATAATCAATTTTAGCCTGTTCAGACTTTATTTTATATGTGTAATAATCAATAAGTTCTCCTTCAGCGTATTCAAAATTTTTGTGAGCGTTTAATAAAGCTTCTTTAGATTCAAGTATTCCTTTTATAATTTCTTTATCATAATCTTCTTCAGAAAGTTCTGGAATTTTAAATTCTTTTACAAATTCTTCATGCATATTTTAATCCTCCTAAAATTAATATATGTAAGTAATATTTAAATTATGCATAAATTTTAAAAATAAGTAAAAATAAAAAGAAATTAAAGATAAAATAGAAAGGAATAAAAAGAAAATAAAAATAGTGCAGACAAGAAGTCTGCACTTATATAATTTGATTTTTGATTTGATTTTTTTATATTTAATAAAATTTAATTTTGATTTATATTTTATACTTTTTATTTTTTAATTTTTTTTATTTTGCAAATAAACTATTCAACTGTAACAGATTTTGCTAAGTTTCTTGGTTTATCTACATCTAACCCTTTTTCTTTTGAAATATAATATGAAAATAATTGTAGTGGTACGATAGATAAAATAGGAGAAATAAGAGGGTTGGTTTCTGGGATAGTAACTACATTATCAAATTTATGATCTCCTAAATCTTGATTTGAAATTATAAGTGTTTTTGCACCTCTTGTAATAACTTCTTGAACATTACTTATAGTTTTTTCTACTAAGTTTTTATCTGTCATAATACCAATTACAGTAACACCATTTTCAATAAGTGCTATAGGACCATGTTTTAATTCTCCTGCAGCATAGGCTTCAGAGTGGATGTAAGAAATTTCTTTTAATTTTAATGATCCTTCTAAGGCTGCTGTGTAATCAACACCTCTTCCTAAAAAGAACATATCTTTTTCAGTGTATACTTTTTTAGCAAATTTTTTAATTGGTTTAACATTTTTTAATACTTCTTCTAATTTAGAAGGAAGTTCTAAAATTTCTCTAGAAAGTTCTTTTATTTCATTTTCATATTTTTTATTTTCTAAAACTTTTGCAAAATAAATTGCAAGTATAGCTAAAAGAACGACTTGAGAAGTATATGCTTTAGTTGATGCAACAGCTATTTCCGGCCCTGCATGAGTATATATAGTATAATCTGCTTCTCTTGTAATAGAACTTCCAATAACATTAGATACAGCAAGTGTTTTTGCTCCTTTTGCTTTTGAAAGTTTTAAAGCAGCTATAGTATCTGCAGTTTCACCAGATTGACTAATAAATATTACTAATGTTTTTTCATCGATTAGAGGATCTCTATATCTAAATTCTGAAGCGATATCTACTTCAGTAGGAACATTACAATATTTTTCTATTATAGTTTTTCCTGCAAGTCCTGCATGCATTGCAGTACCACAAGCTACTATATAAATTCTATTTAAAGATTCTAAATATTCTTTTGTAAAATTTAAACCTTCTATATTACATGTACCATCTTGAGTAAGCCTTGATCCAATTGTTTCTCTTATTGATTTTGGTTGTTCAAAGATTTCTTTTAACATAAAATCTGCATAACCTTCTTTTTCAGCAGCTGCAGCATTCCATGCAATATTTTCTACAGGTTTATTAAATTTGTTTAAATCTTTATCATAAAAATCTGCATTAGTTTTTGAAAGTATGACATACTCATTATCATTTAAAAGATAAAAATCTTTTGTATATGATAAGATAGCTGGTATATCAGAACTAATATATTTTTCAGTTGCAGATTTTCCAATTACTAAAGGACTATCTTTTCTAACTACTATCATTTTATCTGGAAGTAGAGAAGATATAATTTCTAATGCGTAACTTCCTTTTAAATCTTGACAAGTATTATGTACAGCCTTTAATAATTTTAATTCTTTATCATTTTCTGATTCTTTTTCATAGTAATAGTGAATTAAATTAGGAATTACTTCTGTATCTGTTTGAGAATAAAAAGTATATCCATTTTTCTGTAAGAATTCTCTAAGTTCACTATAATTTTCAATAATACCATTATGAACAACAGCAATTTGTTTGCTCATATCAGTATGTGGGTGTGAGTTTTCTGTTGAAGGTTTACCATGTGTTGCCCATCTAGTATGAGCAATTCCGATAGTACCTTGCAAATCATTTATTCCTGGAACTTTATCAAGTTCAGCAACTCTTCCTTTGTTTTTTATAACGGAAATTTTATCATTTTCTATAGTAGCGATTCCAGCAGAATCATAACCTCTATATTCAAGTCTTAAAAGTCCGTTAATTAATATAGGTTTTGCTTTTTTATTACCTATGTATCCTACAATTCCACACATATAAAGTGCCTCCTTTTTTCTTTTTTGTGGGACTTAAAATATTAAACGTAATACAAAAGTAAAACAATTAATATTTTTATATTATATGCTAAAATGTAATTTTCGATTAAAAAATTATTGTTATAGTATTACTACTATTTTTTGAATTTTTTATAATGATCCGAAAATAAACCATAGAGTATCCGCCGAAAATTTCGATAAACTCTAACCTCGTCAACATAAAAAATGTCCTGGCGCTTTAAATTTAATAAAAATAATCCTCCTTCCTTAAAACATATTTCTACATTTTTTACATATAGTAGTATCTTACTATAAAACTTGGAAAAAATCAAATTGCAGAGACTAAATATTAAAAAGTGTGACATATGTTTTACTAATATACACTTTTTATTAACTAAGATATATATTTTAGTTTACTTTTATACATAAAAATGGTACAATTTTAAAAGAAATAGAGGAGATATTAATATGAAAAAGTTTATTATATTTTTAACAATAGTACTTATTTTATTAGTTTCTTTTTTAATATTTTTAGCATTAAAACCATATATAGATATGCAAAATACTGTAGCTAAGAACTTATCTAATAATATAGTTCAAGGAAATATTATAGGACTTGCAGAAAATACGGCTATTACAAATGAAATTACACAAGAAAATATTGTAGCTGAAAATACTACTACAGAAGAAAATGTAGTTCCTGCTGGAGAAAATCAAGAATTTGTAAATGAAATTCAAAATATGTCTGAAGAAGATAGAAATTTATATAATATAGCATTTACTGTATATGCAGGAAATAATATAAGTGGACAAATGTGCAAAGCATTAATTGAAGGTGTAATTTCAAATAATGCAAATCATATAGATGTTCCAGGAAGATTTGTCGCAGTAACACAAAATTATACTGAAGAAGTAGATTCTACAATAGGTGTACCTGGAAATATGGAAAATTCAGAAGATGTAGTACAAGATTCAAATGATATGCTATATGTTTTAAGAGATAATACAGATCCAGATAAACTTTACAATGTAGAAGCAATAGAGACATCAGGGATTATAACAGAAGTTAAGATTACAAAAGTTGAATAAAAAAATAAATAGAAAATAGATGGGAAAATAAATATTTTGTTTCTATCTATTTTTATTTTAAAATTGAATAATAAAAATAGATAATAAAAAGTTTAATTAATTTAATAAGGAGGCTTTCTAAATGGAAGTAGAAGAAGTAAAGGATAAAATAAAAGTTTTAATTGAAAAAGAAAACCTTGAAAAAAGAATAGACGAGCTTGCCTTAGAAATCCAAAATGATTATTTAAATAAAGATATTTTAGTTATATGTATATTGAAAGGGTCATTATTTTTTACAGTTGATTTAACGAAAAGAATAAATAATCATAAATTAGAAATTGATTTTATGAGAATCTCTAGCTATGGTGATGAATTAATAAGTTCTGGAAATATTAATATAATTAAAGATTTAGAGTCTGACATTAATGGCAGAAATGTACTTATAGTAGAAGATATAATAGATAGTGGAAATACTTTATATTATTTAAAAGATATTTTAGAGAAAAGAAATCCAAAAAGCTTAAAAATATGTACTCTATTAGATAAAAAATCTAGAAGAGTTAAAAATATAGTACCAGATTATATTGGATTTGAAATTGAGAATAAATTTGTGGTAGGATATGGACTAGATTATAAAGATTGTTTTAGGAATTTACCTTTTATAGGATATGTAGATATTTAAAGGAGATAAATATGTTTGATATAGAGACAGAGCTTAAAAAACTTCCTGACAAATCAGGAGTTTATATAATGAGAGATAAATTTGATAATATCATTTATGTTGGAAAAGCAATTTCACTTAAAAGAAGGGTTAAACAATATTTTAGAAAAAATAATAAAACTAAAAGAATTGAAAATATGGTTGCTACTGTTGACCATTTTGAATATATAGTTACAGATAATGAAGCAGAAGCTCTAATATTAGAATGTAACCTAATTAAAGAAAATAGACCAAAATTTAATGTTTTATTAAAAGATGATAAAACTTATCCATATATAAAAATAGATGTTAAATCAGATTATCCAGCAGTAATAGTAACTAGGAAAATATTAAATGATGGAGCAAAATATTTTGGACCATATGCAAATCCAGGTGCTGCAAGAGAAATGATTAATTTTATAAAAGAGAGATTTAAAATAAGACAATGCAAAAATTTTAGATCAAAAGATAGAGCTTGTCTAAATTATCATATAGGAAAATGTTTAGCTCCATGCATGGGATATGTTTCAAAAGAAGATTATAGAAAACAGATAGATCAGATTATAATGCTTTTAGAAGGTAAGACTTCTGTAATATTAAAAGAAATTGAAAAAGAAATGAAAGAAGCTTCTCAAAACATGGATTTTGAAAAAGCAGCAGAATTAAGAGATAGAAAGCTTGCAATAGAAAGAGTAAACGAGAAACAAAAAGTGTCTAATATTTCAGAAAATAATATAGATGTAATAGGTGTATTTAAAAATGAATTATCAGTGTGTGTAGAAATATTTTTTGTACGTGGAAGTAAAATGATAGATAGAGAGCATTACTTTTTTAATGACTTAAAAGATATGGATATATCAGAAATTATATCAGGGTTTATTAAACAATATTATATAGATAGACCAGATCTACCAAATAGAATCATGATTCAAGAAGAAATAGAAGATAAAGGGATAATAGAAGAATGGCTTGGAAATAGAGCTGGTAGAAAAGTAGAATTAAAAACTCCTCAAAAAGGTGAAAAGCAAAGATTTGTTGAGATGGCTGTTAGAAATGCTGAGATAACACTTGAAAACAAATCAAAAGATAAATTTGATATATTAAATGAATTAAAAGAAGTACTGGGCTTAGATGTTTTGCCAAGAAAAATAGAAACATTTGATATATCAAATATATCAGGAAGTTATTTAGTTGCAGGAATGTGTGTTGCAGAAGATGGAATTATAAAAAGAAATTTATCAAGAAGATTTAAAATAAAGACTGTAATGGGACAAGATGATCCAAAATGTATGGAAGAAGTAGTTACAAGAAGAATAAAACATTCTTTAGAAAATCCTAAAGGTGGTTTTCGGAAAACTTCCTGATTTAATACTTGCAGATGGTGGTATTACTCAAATAAGAGCGATTAAAAGAGCTTTAAAGAAATATAATCTTCAAGAGCAAATATTAGTTTATGGTATGGTTAAAGATGATAAGCATTCAACAAGAGCTTTAATTGATGAAGAAAGAAGAGAGTATAATATATCAGAAAATCTTTTCTTATTTATTACAAAATTTCAAGATGAGGTTCACAATACTGCAATAGAATATCATAGAAAGTTAAGGGAAAAAGATATAAGTAAATCAGAGCTTGATGATATTCCTGGAATTGGAAAAAAGAAAAAAGAATTATTGTTAAAAGAATTTAAAACTATTGAAAGTATAAGAGAAGCGGATGTAAATGATTTACTTAAAGTAAAAGGTATTACTTTTGATATAGCTAAAAAAATCAAGGAAAAATTAAATTAGAAAATAATAGTCTCATAGATAAAAAATATATCTGTGAGACTATTACTTTACATAATTGCAAAAAAACATCATATATGCTATAATCTATGTATAACCGCAGATGGTTGAGGCTTCTGAGCAGACAACGAAAGGAAGGATCATATGAAATTGTTTGGAAGCATTAAGGACAAAGCCGGTTCGGCAGGGAAGAAAGTCTTTGACATAACCGGCTGGATAGTGATGTTTATCGCTATCATGGCAGTAGTTGGCGTTGGTGGTTTTATTATCACAGCAGTGGTAGTAAACTACCAGACTCTCTGGGCGATGATTTCGGATGGTGCAAGCCAGATCCTCTCGGATCATTGGGGCTTGATTATCCTCATCAATGCCCTGGTTATTGGAGGAGTGACGATTTTTTTCATCTCCAACGACAAGAAGGGGGCCTTTAACTGGGAGAAGGTTGCCAAGGGTAAGCTCATTGCAGGTTTTGCCTGCTTGATTGCTCTTCTAAATGTAGTGTTCTTCGCGATAGTCGTATCTTACATCAAGTGGGATGCAATCGTGAGAACCTTCTGGGGGACGATCAGCAACGAGCTTGTCTGGAAGACCATCATTTCCTGCGAAGTGATGATTCTCTTGGTTATTATCTTCTTTGTCTTGCGCATTAAGGCAGAGAAGAAGTCAGATGGTAGCCACGTCTGACTAACCCCTGGAGGGAAGAAGGAGGTAGCTCCTAAGGCTAAGGAGCAAGGAACAACAAACCAAGCCTTAACTACAGCGGTTTTGGAGCAAGTGCTTGCCTGTAGGCATGTAACTGCTCCTTCATTTTTTAAATAACAAATTATTGAAAAAAACGTTAAATATGTGTTAAAATATAAATGTTTATGAATATTTCTAAAATGACTTGAATATATAAATAATGGACAAGTTTATTTTGGAGGTATTTATTAATGAGAAAAAAATTTATTGTAAGATTTACGATATTATTAACATTTGCATGTGTTATTGTAAATTGTTTTTTAATAGTTACATTTGTAAATCTATTATCAAGATTATAATTGTTAAATATTTAAATTAATTAGAATTAAAGTGTATATAAATATAATATTAAAAGGAGAAAATATGGAAGTAATACTTGGAAAATTAGCAGGATTTTGTAATGGTGTAAGAAATGCAGTAGAGAAAACAGAAGAATTATTAAAAAATAGAGATAAAATATATTGCTTAGGAGAGCTTGCTCATAATAAACAAGTAATTAAAGATTTAGAAAATGATGGACTTATTATTGTAGATGACTTAAATGAAGTTCCTAATAATTCAGAAGTTATATTTAGAGCTCATGGTGTAACGAAAAGCGTATATCAACTAGCAAAAGAGAAGAATTTAACAGTCTATGATTATAGCTGTGTTAGAGTAATTAAATTACATGAAGATGTAGAAAATATGAATAATAATGGTTATTATATTTTCTTATTTGGAGATAATAATCATCCAGAAGTAATTGGTACGAAAAGTTTTGCAAACTCAGAAGAGATTACTGTATTAAAAGATCTAAAAGAAGTTGATAGTGCAATAAATAATCTAAAAAAGTCAAATTTAAATAAATTATATATTTGTGCTCAAACAACATTTTCTCTTAAGAAATTTGATGAATTAGTTAGCATAATAGAAGAAAAATTAGAAAAAAATAATAATGATGATAATATAGAAATAAAAATAAATAAAAGTATTTGTGAAGCTACTGAAATAAGACAAATGGAAACAGAAAATCTAGCAAGAGAAGTTGACTTTATGGTGATAATTGGTGGAAAAAATAGTTCAAATACTATAAAATTGTACGAAATTTCAAAGAAAAATTGCAAAAGAGCTATTCATATAGAAACAAAAGAAGAATTAGAAAATGTAGATTTTTCAAAAGTAAGTAAAGTAGGAGTTATGGCAGGAGCTTCAACACCAAAAAAGAGTATAAATGAAGTTATAGAATACTTAAATAAAAGGAGTATGTAGTAAAAGATGAACATAGCAAATGAGTGGAAAGATTATGAAATCTTAGATATGGCAAATGGAGAAAAGTTAGAAAGATGGGGGAATATTTATCTTATAAGACCAGATCCTCAAATAATATGGAAAGACAAAAGCTACCCAAATAAATGGAATATGGCAAATGCTAGATATAATAGAAGCAATACTGGTGGAGGAGCATGGGAATATAAGAAAAGATTACCTGAAAGCTGGCAAATAAAATATAAGAATTTAACTTTTAATGTAAAGCCAATGGGATTTAAACATACAGGTCTTTTTCCAGAGCAAGCTGTTAATTGGGACTGGATGATAAAAAAGATCAAAGATTCTAAAAGAGAAATTAATGTTTTAAATTTATTTGCTTATACAGGAGGAGCTACTGTTGCTTGTCTTTCTGCAGGAGCTAAAGTGTGTCATGTAGATAGTTCAAAAGGAATGACAACTTGGGCAAAGGAAAATGTAGAATCTTCAGGACTTCGCGATAGACCAGTTAGATTTATTATTGATGATGTTATAAAATTTGTTCAAAGAGAAATAAGAAGAGAAAGAAAATATGATGCTATAATTATGGATCCACCATCTTATGGTAGAGGAAAAAATGGTGAAGTGTGGCAATTTGAAAATAATATTTCTGATTTAGTAGAGTTATGTACTAAAGTTTTATCAGATGATCCATTATTTTTCTTAATTAATTCTTATACAACAGGAATATCATCAAAAGTTTTAGAAAATTTATTATATTTAAATATGAAAAAGTATAAAGGAATAATTTCTTCAGGAGAGATTGGACTTCCAATGAAAGATTCTAAATTAGTTTTACCATGTGGAATATATGGTAGATGGGAAAAAGAATAAAATAAAAATAAGTAAGACAGGGCTACACATATAAATTAGTAGCCCTGTCTTACTTTGCCCGAAAGCTTATCTTTTTGAAATAGTAAATTCTGAAACCAACCGTTTGAGCTCAAATGCGTCATGTGCATGCCCGAGAATGAGATTTTTTGCAAATTCCAAAAACTTTTTCTTATTTTCAATCTCATTTTTATAACGTTCTTCAACATTGTAACACCTGCTAGGAAGAGGAGCTTTTTCGAAGGACTTGCTGTATTCTTCAAGCGTCGGCAAAAAGAAATTTTCAAGTCCAGAAAGATAGCTATCTTCTGATGAATAAATGATGACAGGAACGCTATACTCATATTCTGCCATTTTGAGCAAAAAATAAAACCCTGCAGTGGAGCTTGGAAGTCTTGTTTCTCCAATAAGAGGAACTCTTTTATAGAAGAAAAGATCAAGAATCACAAGATCAAAATCTGCAAGTGATCCATTTACGAGATACATCTGGTATGGCGTGTCAGTGTTGTCAAAGTGTACATATTCCATAGAATACTCGTGTAAAATCCGACTTGCGGTCGATAGCTTCTGAAAACTATCTTCAAGAATCAATGCTTTCATGTTGAATAACCTCCTTAACATATAAGTGCATGTATCCTATTTCAAAATTCGAAAATCATTATAACACAGAAAAAATAAAAATAAAAATATTAAATAAAAATTTTTTAAATACTAAAATAAAATTTTTTTAGTTATAGAAAATACGGTAAAAATATGATAAAATCAAGCAAATTAAAAAAGGAAGATAGTAATATTTATGGAAGAAGATTTAAAAGTTTTATATGAAGATAATCACATAATTGTAGTAGTAAAACCTGCAAATATACCATCACAAGGGGATAAAACAGGTGATATTGATATGCTTACAATTATAAAAAAATACCTTATAAAGAAATACAATAAAAAAGGTGATGCATATTTAGGCTTAATTCACAGACTAGATAGACCAGTAGGTGGAGTAATGGTATTTGCTAAAACTTCAAAAGCAGCATCAAGATTAAGTGAGCAAGTTAGAAATAAAGAATTTAAGAAAAGATATTTAGTAATAGTAGATGGAAAATTAGAAAAAAATAGAGGAAGTTTTGAAGATTATTTAGTAAAAAACGAGAGGACAAATTTAAGTAGAGTTGCAGATGAAAAAACTAAAAATGCTAAGAAAGCGCTGCTTGATTATGAAGTTATAAAATATAATGATGAGACAGATTTATCTTTAGTAAAAGTAGATTTGCATACAGGAAGACATCATCAAATAAGAGTTCAATTTTCAAGCAGAGGACATAGTATATATGGAGATCAAAAGTATGGGACTAGGGGAAAAGGTAAGCAAATATGTTTATATGCATATAGCCTTACAATCAAACATCCAATAACAAAAGAAGAAATGACTTTCGAAAATGTTCCCGAAGTTACAGGAAGCTGGATGATTTTAGAAGATACTTATTTAGTAAAATGAAACTAGTAAAAAAATAGATTTTAAGGAGATAAAATGATAGATTTACATATTCATACAAGTA
>CALWZY010000007.1 GCA_944386155.1 uncultured Clostridia bacterium
CATCTTCTATTATTTCTTGTTTCATTGCTTCTGGTTTTAGCATTCCTTGTTCTTCAGCTATTTCTATACTTCTTTCCTCTATAGATTCGATTGTTAATCCTCTAGCAAGCAATTCTCTAATTTGAGGTCTTTCTAGTCCTGATATAGCTTCAATTCTATCTTTAGATAAAACTTCTTTTCGAACTTCTAAAACTTTACTCAAATCGTCATCTGGTCCTTCTAAATCAAGTAGTACTACCTTTTCAAGTTTAGTATCATCAGCTAAAAGTAATTCTATCTCTTTTTCTATACCTTTTAATTTCATATCATCAGGTAATTTATATTCAGTATAACTTCTTATCATTCTCAAAGTATCTAGCTCATCTTGAATCCTAGTTTTTTCTTTAGGAAGCATCTGTTTTCTTTCTTTCTTTGCCATATTCCCTCCAAAATTATTATTTTAAAATAAAAAAATCTTTAACAAATATATTATACATTTCATGTTATCTTTTTTCAATCTTTTTAGAGTATTTTAATATATTTTAAATTTTTTAAAAAATAAAAAAACAAGTATTAAATATTAAAGAATTAAATATAAAAATTAAATATAAAATAATAAAAAATAAATATAAAATTAAATATATATTAAAAATAGGAAAGTTATTGATTAAATCAATAACCTCCCTATTTTATACTTAGTTAGTAATTATTCATTTTCCTCTTTTTCTTTATTTCTTTTTATAATTTTTTCATTTTGGATATTGAATGCTAAAAGTTCAGCAATTCCAACTGTTACTATTGTTGTTACAACCAAGCTACTTAATGGGATTCTAATAATAGCAACAACTGCAACTAAGAATAGCTCTGTAATTAATAATTTTACTAAATCTTTAATAAATATTAGCTTATCAAATTTTAAAGCTCTTAACTCTATAAATAATAATATAAGTACTACTGCAACTACTGTTGGAACAAAAAATTTCTTTAATGTATCTAAAATACTTATTCCTTTTATTTTTGTTAAATCAACTTTCATACTTTCAGTATCTGCTAATTCTTCTTTTGTATAATCTAAGTTATATTCTTCTTTAATTTTAGAAATCGCATCTTCTATTTCTTTATCTTCCATATTTTCTATATCTGAAAGATTGTATTTTTCGATAATTTCACTTAATTTTAAGTTCTTAATAGAATAATCAGTTCCGTATTTTTCATTTATTTTATTTAAAATATTATTAATTTCTTCATCTGTAAATTCTTTTGAATCTATTGCAACAATAGTTTTAAATAATGAAGATGTTCTTAGTATATATCTGTCGTTTGTTGCTTGATTAATTATATCATCCATTTCTTCTTCATTATATGGAGTATCTAGTATTATTTCTAATCTTTGATGATCCATATTTTCAATACTATATTCAAAACCTTTTAGAGAAACTACTACTCCACCTGCAATTATTGCAATTATCATAATTATATAAATAAAATTATTTTTAATCACATTTTTTAATTTTGTTTTCACTATTTCTTACCTCCAATCTTTTTAATGTCATTTTGCATATTAAACAAATTGTCAGTAAAGATTAGATTATAAGGAACTAATGCAAGTAATCCCCAGAATAAAACAACACCAACTGATTTTAGTTCAATACTTGTAGCAAATACAAATACTATTGCACAAATTATTATAGGCATTATTTTTAATGCAAAATTTACTAAAGATTGTGCATATGTTGTTTTTGAATCTTTCTTTATTAATTTATTAATAAATACATAATTTAATATACTTACAACAGCTATAGATACTAAAGCAAATAGTGTAAGTGGCTCTTTTGCAAATCTAACTAATAATAAGAATAATGCAACATATCCTATTTGGCTAATTACACCAAGTAATCCTTTACCTTTATATCTAATAATCATATATATACTCATAATTGCTAAAATTGCAATACTAGCTATAATCAAAATATTTAAAGCTAATTTATTTGTATCATTTTCTAAATAAGTAGTATAATTTGCAACATATTTTATTGGTAATAGTCCAGAATTTATATTTGTTTCATAAATTCTAATACTACTTTCATAAAGTTCTCTTTGACTTTCAGAAACATTTGTATATACTGGAATAGTTAAATATTGATAATCACCTTTTGGATCAAAATAAGTAGTATATACTGTTTGTCCATCAAGTTGTACATCTAGTGTCTTTGGATCAGATTCGCCATCTTCATCAATTACATCAATATATGTTTTTGATATTTCTCCAAGTTTATTTACACCATCATTTGTGAAATTAATTTGTAATCCATATTCTAGTGACCCTCCAGATGTTGTCTCACTATCACTTATATCTGGATTAATCATTGAATATGACTGAACTGATGAAATCATATCTCTTGAAATTAATACTTCTTGAGTTTCTGTATCAACTAATTGTATATCTCCAGCTGCAGTTACATAATCTGCGACAGTGTTTGCTTGATCATTAAATGGAACATAGATATTAATATCTCCTGTTTCATAATCTACAACTATTTCGCTATCATTAATTTCAGCTTTTGCTAATCTTTTTTCGATAATTTCTTTTACTTTATCATAATTTGTATTAGTTAAAACTTCTGCTGGATTTACAGGTACTTCAGCAGCTTCTTCTTCAGTTTCAGTTTCTTCAGATGAATCTTCAGTATTTTCTGAAATTTCTTCATCATCAGATACTGTTTGATTTACTTCTGTTGTAGTTTCATCTGTTACTTCTTCATCAGTTTCTTCTACAGGTTCAGTTGAATCATCTACTGAAAAAGTTAATACTCTCATCTTATCAAGTTCTCTACTTAATTCATAATCAGGAAGAATATTTTCCCAAGAATTTAAGTTTCTGCGTAATATTCCAACAAAAGAAACTGCAGCAATTAGTACTATGATTAATACTAATAAAATCATCCATAAAATTTTTGTTGACTTATCTTTTTTCAATGTATTTACCTCCTATAATAAATTAGATCAATATAAAATGAAATTATAATTAAAATTAAAGAATTTATTTTAATATAATTATTATTAAAAAATAATAATTTCAAATTAATCATTTTAATCTTACTAATTTATTTCTTTAGTCTTTTCATTTGTAAATTTTATATTAAATACATAAAAATATCAACTCTTTTTATATTAAATTTATGTTAAAAATATTAAAAAGTATAAAACTTAAATTTTAAATCATTAATTTAATATATTAACACCTACTATTCCGCCTATTATTCCAGAAAAACAAGAAATAGAAAGCATTATTAATGAGTTAAGATTTACTGAATAATTGTTAGACAATATACTAGATACTAAATAAAGTAAACTAAAATATAAAAATCCGATTAATCCTCCAATTATTAATCCTCTTTTTTTAATTTTTATACAAGTTATAGAACTTCCTGCTAATATACTTATACCTGTAATAACTACAATAACTGGTGTAATAGTATTTTCAGATAAACTAGTAAAAGAAAGCAATACACTAAATAATAAAAACAAAATAGCTGTTATTACAAAAGAAATTAATATTCCTTTCAGAATATTTATAAATAAATTATTATTAAAATTTTCAACCTTTTCCATAATAAAAAACCTCCTTAATAATTTATATTAAGGAAGGTCTTTTATATTCTTTTATTTTATTACATTCATTATATATTTTTTAACTTTAATTATTTGTTGTTCCTGAAGCATAAGCATTAACAACATCTTTTAATAACATTGGCTCTGATTGTGAAGCATTAATTGCATAATATGTAGTTGTCTCATCTCTTGTTACGCTATATATATAATCATAAATTGCAGTTGTTTGCATAGCTCCTGTCTCAGCTGACATAACACCATATTTACCCATAGCAGATTTTACTACTAATCCTTTAAAGCCAAGTCCTGCTTCTTCTGGAATTATTAGCACATTTTCTCCTGAAGAATATGCTGACTCTGCATTTGAGCATCCAAAGCCAATGCAATTTGAATTTGCTACATTTAGAGTGTTAGACACACTAGCTTCTTTATGTCCATTTTCTTCTTTAATATCTACTACAAACATACCATATCTTCCATCTCTTTCAACTGGTATGCACTTGTCAAAGAATATATATGGATTTGTTATTCCCTGTTCCTGATATGGAGAAACATCTTTAATTCCTATTGACGTATATTCTGCTGGAATTATTGTTGTTCCATCATCTAAAATAACTCCATATTTATCTAATTTTTTAATAATATATAAACCTTTTTGTGCATCTAAAACTGATATACTATCATAATCAAGTGAAATAACTTCATTTGCTAGATAACTATTTCCTTCTTGTTTAACTTCTATAATTCCATATTTTCCGCCAGATGAAACAATAAATTTATTTATATCTTGTAAGAATTCAATTGTATCAAAGTTCATATCAGTTATATTAGAATTATTATTTATTGAATATAATCCATATGACGCACCTGATTGTGAAGAGCTATTTGTCTTTGAAACTACAGCTATTCCTTCTGTTAAAGCTCTTTGATTTTTATAAACAGTACTAGGTGTATAACCTTTTGAAGAAATTTGTTTATTACATGTTTCTATTAAATATTTTAAAGAATAAAATCTAAATTGATATTTAGAATCTTGAACAATTATATTATTAAATCCTTTTTCAATCATTTCTGCTGGTGCATATAATTCATCATTAACAAACTTTACTTCTAAAGAAGATGTATATGTTTCATATTGTGATTCTTCATTTTGTAGTTCTGAATTATTCCCACTAGAATCTGTTGGATCAACTACTTTAAAAAACTCATTAGATCCTGCAGAAAAGCTTACATCTTCACCATTAGGGAATGTTATGTGACATTTTGATAAATCTTGTGTAACTTTTAAAGATTCACCTCTTGTATATGTATAACCTTGTATAGCAGCAAGTGTTTCTATTGAAAAATAAAGATTACCGTCTTGAACATCAGTTAATACTAAATTCTTAGTCTCGCTTTTATTATCTTTCACATAGTTGATTGAACCTAGCAGATATACTTTTCCATCTGCTTGTATCTCTTGCTCAGATACTTTATATTGTACATCATCAATTACAACTTTAAGTGTTTTTGATTCTTCATACATAAATATAATCAATAATATTAAAACAAAAACAGATATAATTGATGTAATTAAAATTGATATTTTTAAGATTTTTTTCGTTTTTTCTGAGTTATTTTCTTCCTCTACATTTGTATTCATAAACCCCTCCAACTACTGTTCATAACCGTATTTACGGTAGAACTCTTTTCTAAATGAGCCTAGATTATCTCTCTCTATTTCTATTCTAACCTTATCCATTAAATTCGTCAAGAATTTTATATTATGAATTGACAAAAGTCTAATTCCTAAAATTTCGTTAGTTTTTACTAAATGTCTTATATATGCTCTTGTATAATTTCTACATGCATAACAATCACATTCATCGTCTAAAGGGTTAAAATCTCTTTCATATATAGCATTTCTTACAACTATTTTTCCTTTTGAAGTAAATGCTGTACCGTGTCTTGCAAGTCTAGTTGGAATAACGCAATCACACATATCAATTCCAGCAATCGCAGCTTCTACTAAATAGTCAGGTGTACCAACTCCCATTAAATATCTAGGTTTATTTTCAGGCATAAGTGGAGTTGTATATTGAAGAATATCTAAAAACTCATCTTTAGGTTCTCCTACACTAATACCTCCTATTGCATAACCTGGAAAATCAAGTTTAATTAACTCTTCTGCACTCTGCTTTCTTAAATCTTTATAAAATCCACCTTGAATAATTCCAAATAATCCTTGATCTTCCTTTCTACTGTGAGCTTCTTTGCACCTTTTTGCCCATCTTGTAGTCCTTTCCATAGATTTTTTTGTATATTCATATGTAGATGGATATGGGCAACATTCATCAAAAGCCATTATTATATCTGCTCCTAAAGCATTTTCAACCTCCATAGCTTTCTCTGGAGATAAAAATTGTTTGCTTCCATCTAAATGTGATCTAAATTCAACACCTTCTTCAGAAATTGTCCTTAAGGCTCCTAAACTAAATACTTGAAATCCTCCACTATCAGTAAGAATTGGTCTATCCCAATGCATAAACTTGTGTAGTCCTCCGGCTTCTTTTACAAGCTCATGTCCTGGTCTTAAAAATAAATGATAAGTATTTGCTAAAATTATTTGAGCACCAACTTCTTTTAACTCTTCTGGTGTCATTGACTTTACAGTAGCTTGAGTTCCAACTGGCATAAATACTGGGGTTTGAATATCTCCATGTGGAGTATGTACTATTCCTCTTCTTGCTCCTGTCTGTTTACATACATGTAATAATTCATATGTTATTGCTGGTTTCATTTATCTTCTCCTTAAATTAATTTTTATTATAAAATAATCATTGCATCTCCAAAACTAAAGAATCTATATTCTTTCTCTACAGCTTCTTTATATGCTTTTAAAATAAAATCTTTTCCTGCTAATGCTGATACAAGCATTACTAAAGTAGACTCAGGTAAATGGAAATTAGTAATTAGACTATCAATACATTTAAACTTATATCCTGGATAAATAAAAATACTAGTATCTCCTTCTGTTTCTTTAACAAAACCACTTTCATCTGCAATAGATTCTAAAACTCTGCATGAAGTTGTCCCAACACTAATAATTCTTTTTCCATTTTTCTTAGCATTATTTATTTTGTCTGCGTCTTCTTTTTTAATATAATAATGTTCTGAATGCATATCATGCTCTTCTACATTTTCTACTTTAACAGGTCTAAAAGTACCAATTCCAACATGAAGTGTAACATTTGCAATTTCTACACCCTTTTGTCTTATTTTTTCTAAAAGTTCTTCTGTAAAGTGAAGTCCAGCTGTTGGAGCTGCTGCAGATCCATCATATTTTGCATATACTGTTTGATATCTATCTTTGTCTTTTAACTTTTCTTTAATATAAGGTGGAAGTGGCATTAGTCCAATTTGATCTAATATCTCATTAAATATACCTTCATATTTAAAAGTAACTAATCTATTTCCATTTTCAAGCACATCATCAATAGTAGCTTCTAGTATTCCATCACCAAATATTACTTTCGCTCCTTTTAATAATTTTCTACCAGGTCTTACAATAACTTCCCAAGTATCATCATGTACTCTTTTTAAAAGTAAAAACTCAACATTAGCTCCTGTTTCTTTTCTGCCATATAATCTAGCAGGAATTACTTTAGTATTATTTCTTACTAAACAATCTCCTGGATTTAAATAATCTATAACATCTTTAAATACTTTGTCTTCTATCGTTTGTTTTTCTCTATTTAGCACCATAAGTCTAGATTCATCTCTTTTAAGAGAGGGATGTTGTGCTATTAATCTTTCTGGTAAATCATAATTAAAATCTGAAACTTTCATTTTTTATTCATACTCCTTTTATTCTGTTATTACTACTTCTTTTACTGTTCCTATAGCTGGATTTTCAGAACTTCTATTAAATAAAGATTTAATTATATTAAATATTCCAACAAATATATTTGAAGGTTCTTTGTAAAACTCAACTTCTTGAGATTCATTAAAATCACTTTTATTAAATGGCATAGTTGAATAAACTACATCAGATAATCCAACATAAGTATTGCCGCTTCTTATTTCTTTTCTCATATAATCTTTATACCACTTCTTAAGTCCGTCTGTACCTTTATCACTATATCCATATTTTTCTGAATCATGAAGAGCTGGGAAAGAACTTTGGTCCTCATATTCTGCTAAATTTCTCTCTAATGTATGTAAAAATTCGTGTACAAATACTTCTTCTGGGAAAGTATCTGACATTATATCATACTTATACATAGTTGTTCTTGCCATATCATTTGGAAGTCTAATATTTGAAAAACCTATATCATCATATCTAATTCCACCAAGTCCAATCCATTCATTTACTGGAATTTCTACTCCAGTTTTAACATCTCCCATTCTAGTTGCAATAAAAATATGATCATATTCTCCTTTTGATACATAACTATCAATTAAATCATATACATCATCAGGCTCAATGTAATAATAGTTTTCCTCGCTATATGATAGAGTCTTAAGTGGTTTATCAATTTCTATGCATTCTGTATCAATATCCATTTTACCTTCTGAAAAATCTTCCATAGTAGTCTTAAATCTTTCTAAATTTTGTTTTATTATGTACTTATCTTCTTCTGTCATAGAAACTTTATATCTTTTTCCATTTAGAGTAGCATCAATATCATTTATCATAAAACAAACTATATTCCATTTGTTATCTTTAACGTCTGTTTTTTCTACTTTAATATCTGAAAAAGTAGCTTTTCCTTTTGCATCTCCATAAATACTTCCTAGTCTAAAAGCTATATTTACTTCTTGTCTATTTTTTGAATTAAATATAAGTTCCACTTCTTTAAAATCTGAATTTCCCACTATAACATCACTTTGTTCTTCAGTATCTATAATAGAAATACATGCTCCAATTCGTTGTTTCAAAGATTCTTCGTCATTTAATTCTTTATTTGATTCTGAATCTCTTCCTGAAACATTTTCTGTCTTAATCTTACATGAAACCCTATATCCAGTATTAGGTTCAACTTCTAACTTTTTATAAAATACGGAATCATTATATTCTATATTTTCTATACAAAAGTTTTTATCTTCTCTATAAAAATCAGTACCTGAAACTTCTACTTGTGCTTTTATAAAATCATCAAAATAATATTTTGAATAAAAATAATATGTAGCATATAAGATTCCTAGTATTATTAAAACAAATAAAATTTTTCCTAATATATCAAAAAACTTTTTCATTTCTCCTCCAACACTTTTTTAATTGATTCTTCTAGTTCTTTAATGTCTTTATTATTGTATATTATATAATCTGCTTTTTTTATATAAAAATCATCTTCATTTTGGATTAGCAGTCTTTTTTTAGCAAATACTTCATCAATCCCATCTCTTAAACAAATTCTTCTAACTTTATTATTTTTATCTGCTATAATAGCAATTACTTTATCACAAATTTTATCTACTCCTGCTTCATATAATAGTGGTGCATCAATTATTACTAACTCTTTATCTTTTATTTCTGATAAATCTTTTTTTATTTTTTCGACCACATAATTAAAAGTTAAATCATTTAAACTTTTTCTTTTAATGTCATCTTGATAGATGATTTCTGCAATCTTTCTTCTATTTAGCAATTTATTTTCAAGTACACATTCTTCTCCAAATAATTTAACCATTTCTTTATAATAATTTGAATTTATATCACTTGATAATTCTTTTGCAACTTTATCTGCGTCTAAAACTTCTGAATTATATAATTTTTTTATTATTTCACATACAGTAGTTTTACCAGATCCACTAGACCCTGTAATTCCTATTACTCTCATTTATTTTTTGTCTCCTTTATAAAGAATTTATAGCATTTCTTGCAAGCTCATCACATCTATTATTATATTCATTATCACTATGACCTTTTACTTTAATAAATTCAATATTATGCATTTTTGTAAATTCATATAATGTAATCCATAGTTCCTTATTTTTAACTGGCTCTTTTCCTGATGTCTTCCATCCATTTTTAATCCAGTTATGTATCCATCCATTATTAAAAGCATTTACTACATATGCACTATCACTATATATTTTTACATTACACTTATGTTTTAAAAGTTTTAATGCTTCAATTACAGCAGTAATCTCCATAATATTGTTTGTAGTCTCTTTAAGTGCTCCTGAGATTTCCTTTTTATGTTCATTATACATTAAAATAGCACCCCATCCTCCTGGACCAGGATTGCCACTACATGCTCCATCTGTATATATATAAACATCATCTATCATATTGCTTCTCCTTGTAAAAAATCAGTATTTATGGTATTATATCAGTAATTTGTTAATTATACAATAATTTATACTAATATTTAAAGGAGTAATTATCTTGGAAAAAGTTTTAGGAATAATTGCAGAATATAATCCATTTCATAATGGACATTTTTATCACTTAAAAGAATCTATTAAAAAATCTAATTCAGATTATGTAGTATCTATAATTGGAAATAACTTTACTCAAAGAGGTGATGTATCAATTATAGATAAATGGACTAAAACAAAAATAGCACTTGAAAATGGTGTAGATTTAGTGCTAGAGTTACCTTCTATTTATTCTACTTCATGTGCAGAAAACTTTGCTTATGGAGCAATATCTATATTAGATTCTTTAAAAATTATAGATTATTTATCTTTTGGTTCTGAAAGTGGATGCATTGATGATATAAAAGAAGTATCTCATACTATGAATAATCAAGACAAAAATTCTGACTTTTCTAAATATCTAAAAGAAGAACTTTCTAAAGGAGTCTCTTATCCTAAAGCACGGAAAATTAGCTTTAGAAAAAATTTCAGATGGAAAATTTGATAACTTTTTAACATCAAATAATATTCTAGCTTTAGAATATATTTCAGTTCTAGAAAAATTAAACAGTAACATCATTCCTATAACAATTACAAGAAAAGATAATAATTATAATGATACTAATTTAAATATATCTGATAACATATCTTCTGCAACTTCAATTAGAAACAATATTTTAGAAAATAATAGTATTATAAATATTAAAAAATATATCCCAGATGTTTCTTATAAATGTTTAGAAGAATTCTTTAATACATATAATAAATTTCCTTATTTGCACGATTTTGAAAAAGAAATATTTTATATATTAAAGAAAATGTCAATTAAAGAAATTTCTAATATCCCAGATGTTACAGAAGGTCTTGAATATAAAATAAAAGAAGCTTCATTAAATTCTACTAATTTAGAAGATTTAATTACTAAAATAAAAACAAAAAGATATACATATGCTAGAATTTGTAGAATATTAGTAAATGCTCTTTTAGGAATAACAAAACAAGATTTTGAAATGTCTAAAAATATTATCCCTTATGCTAGAGTTTTGGGATTTTCTAAAAAAGGAAAAACTCTACTTTCAAAAATTACAAAGCAAAACGAAAATATTAATCTAATTACTTCTGTAAAAAAATTTGAAGACTCATGTTCAGATAGAAATTTAAAGAGATTATTAGAAATAGATATTTTGTCTACATATTTATATAATAGTGCATTATATTCAAATACTAAAACAGATAAAACTATTCATTTGCTAAATGATTATAATCAAAAAATTGTTGAAGTTTAAAATATAAATACTATTATCATATATATACTTACTAAAAATAAAGTAAAATAAAAAATAATAAATAAAAAACAGAAAATAAAAATTAAAAAACAAATAAACTAAAATTAAATTACTTAAAACTTAAAATATAAAATATAAAATAATTGGAGAAATCTAATGAGAAAATTAATTGTGGATTTAAAAGACAATAATAAAAAACTATCAGATTATTTACTAGACAACTTTAGCGGATTGACAATAAGTATGTTTTACAAAACTTTGAGAAAAAAAGATATTAGGATAAACAATATTAAAATTACTAAAAACGTAAATGTTCATGTTGGTGACGAAGTTTTAATATATTTAACTGATAATTTTTTATTTAAAGATAATTTAGAAAACAATAATGAAAATATAAAAATAAATAATATTCAACCACTTCAATTTGCTGATATATCAAAAAATATAATTTATGAAGATGATAATATTCTAGTTATTAATAAACCTCAAGGTCTAGCAGTAACCGAAAATAAACTTGGTGAAGTAACTTTAACTACTCTACTTAAAAACATATATGGTAATAATATAAATCCATGTCATAGATTAGATCGAAACACTTCAGGGTTAATAATTTATGCAAAAGATGAAGACAGCCTAAATATACTTTTAGAAAAATTTAAAAATAAAGAAATAAAGAAAAAATATATTTGTGATGTATATGGAATTTTAGATAAAAAATCTGATACATTAAAAGCATATTTGTTTAAAGATAATAAAAAATCCACTGTTTTTATTTCATCTGAAAAGAAAAATGGTTATTTAGAAATCATAACAAAATACAAAGTAATTAAAGAAAATATAAAAGAAAATTTCTCTACTTTAGAAGTAGAATTAGTTACAGGAAAAACACATCAAATTAGAGCTCATTTAGCTTTTATTGGGCATCCAATAATCGGAGATGGGAAATATGGTTCAAATGAAATAAATAAAAAATTCAAAGAAAAATATCAAAGATTACAAAGTAATGAAATTTCTTTTTTATTTAAAACTGATAGTGGGAAATTAAATTATTTAAATGGTAAAATTATAAAATTGAAATAAAAAAATAGAGCTTATGCTCTATTTTTTTACTAGTTTTCTCTTTTTCTTAGTATTTAAAATTTCTTCTTCAGAATCTTCTGTTTCTTCGTTAATTTCTACATCGTCTTCATTTTCTTCATCTTCGCCTTCATCTTCTAAATTGCCATATACCTCTTCTTCAATAATGCTATCTATATCTTTATCCTTTTCTTCTTTTTCATCTTCTAATACAGCACTATTTTCTATGTTATCTACTGTTTTCTCTTGATTTTGATTCTGATTTTCGTCTTTATTCTCTATGCTAATATTCTCTTTAGTATTAATTATGTCTTCTTTAACACTATCTTTTTCTAGTACATCATTATCTTCTTTATCATTATCTTTATTTTCTATATCTTTTACTTTATTTTGTTTTAATTCAACATCATATTCCTCAAAGTAAATATAAACAGTTTTAGGATCTTCCCCTGCTGTATTAGACTCATTAAAATATTTATTAGTTTTAAATTTAGTTTTCTTAGATAATACAAAATCAAACTTATCACAATCTATTAAAACTTTAGAAGATAAATTCATTCCTTTTGGAAGAGTATTATTAATATTATCAAAGAATATAATATTAGACATATATACAAGTGGCATTTCTTCTTTAATATTTAATTTAATTAATTTTATTGCACTTTCTTCTTTATGTTTATATTGTTCTAATTCTTTTTCTATATTAATATTATAAAATTCAAATCCTGATGTATGAATTTTATCATTTATAGGAATAATTCTATAAATTGGCATATCATAAACAGATTTAATTTTAATTAAAGATTCATTTAATGAATTAACTATCATTTGTAATCTTTCAGTAAAATCAAAAACATCTATTTTTTTATTAATATTTAATATCTGATATTTATCTTTTTCATTTTCTCTATGACTCTTATTACCAATATATTTTACTTGAGTCATATCATCTCTCATTGAGCCGAAAACATCAAAAGATTCTTCTTTTCCTTGAAGAGCAGTTCTAGCATATTCTTTTTTTAGATCCATAAATACTTGCTCTATTACATCTTTATCCATGTCACCTGCTTTAAGCATATTTATAATAGGAAGTAATTCCGAATCATAAGAAACAAATAAATTATCTAGTTCATTTTTAGAAAGTTTAACTCTTTGATTCTTATCTGCTGTAATACCAAGTTCACCAAAATCAGATTCAAAATCAAATTTTCTTTTAAATTTTTCTCTAGATATTGTTTGAACTTCATTTCCAACTTCAAGTTCTAGTACTTCATCTTTATTTGCAAACTTCCAAAAATCAAAGATACTCTTTTTATGCTTATCTATCTCATTAATATATAAAGTTGCATTTTCTATCTTTTTGCTTAAATTAATAAGTTTTAATTCTAATGCTTTTATATCTTGTCTTATATCATTTATGTTTCTATGAGATTTTTCATAAATCTTGTTAATACTTACTAAGTCATCTATTGTATAAAATTTCTTTTCAATATTGATATTTTCTTTTAGCTCTTGTTCTTCTTGCTCTTTTTTATTTCTTTCTTCTCTATTTTTCTTAAAATCATCTTTTAGCTTTTGTAATTCTTTTTTATTTTCTTCTTCTTGTTCTTTATCTTTTAACTTCTTTTTTCCACCTTTAAAGAAATATTTAACCTTACCAAAGAATGTTTTTCTATATTCTAAATAAGTTGAAATTTCTTTTTGCTTTTTAAAATATTCAGCTTCTTTTTCCTTAACTTCTTCTTTCATTATTTTAAGTTTTCTTTCAGATTCATACACATCTTTAGTTAAAGCTTTAATTTCTTTTTCTGTTTCTAAATATTTTTCTTTTACAAATCTTGCTAAATCTTCATATGTAAGAGCCCTATCATCATATGTAAATTCTAAAGCATTACTATTATCTATCTGTGTCCTAAAAACATATCTATTTGAAATCTCTGTTTGAAGAATAAATAAAGCTTTTATTAATTTATAAAATCTTTCAGCCTCAATTTTTGACTTTAAAACAACTTTATAAGTTGTTTTCAAATTTTCATATACATATGTCTCTCCAATTATTTGCATAGATATTTCATCATTTTTATCATAAACTTCATAAACTAAAGGCCAGTTTTTTGTAAAAACCCATAAATAATTTTCAATATCATTAATTTGTTTATTTGTCAAAATTTCTTCGTTATAGTTAACATAGCTTATAGGAACATATATTTTTTCATCTCTTTTTTTAGATCTTGGACTTAATTTATCTATTTCTATTTGTTTTTTTAATAAATAAAAGAATTCTGAATAAGTATCCTCTTTAGTAGATACAAGCATAAAATATTTATTAGATTGTTCTGAATAGTAAATCTGCCATAATTGGTTTCTAGGATAAAAAACCTTAAATGGAATCTTATTGTTCATATCATTTTGTCTATCATTTATTTCATAAAACTCTTCAATAGAAAAATCTTCAAGCATCTTAAAAAAGTCTTTTTGCCTTTCAAAATCTTCACCACTTTCAGGCTTTTTTAAATAAAGTCCAAGTGGTGATGCTTTTGAGTACTTTTCTCTTACTGGATCATCTCTATAAGCTGGTGTACAATATATATCAATATCTTTAATTGGAACATATTTATATACTTTTAATTCCTTGTCATTATTAAGTCTAGATGGATTAAAACTAACTGGTTCTACTTTAGTTAGAAAATTTGGTAAATCCTCTATATCAAGACCAAGGAAATCTAACTTTTCTTTTAAATCTTGTTTTGTCGCCAAACTCCTGTACCTTCCCTCTTTTTCTATTCTTTTAACATAACAATTTATCACAGTATATCATACTATAAAATATTTTCCAATAAGTTTTTTATAAAAGTTTAAAAGATTTTTAATTATATTTTATAACATATCACTAAAAATAAAATTAAATTAAATAAATAACATTAAATAGACTTAAATCAAATGTAGAGACTATATTTGATAAACTAAAATCAAATAAATAAAATTAATTCAAATTAAAACATAAAAATAGAAATATATACTTATAAATATATATTTCTATTTTTTAGCTGTTTCTAATTAAACAATAGATTAAAGTATATTATATTATCTATATGATTTTACATCTTCTTTAACTCTATTTATGAAATCATCTAAGCTCATCTTACCAATATCTCCTTCTTTTCTAACTCTCACTCCTACAGCTTTTGCTTCAACTTCTTTTTCACCTAATATTAGCATATATGGAAGTTTTTGAAGTTGTGCTTCACGAATTTTATATCCTATTTTTTCTTGTCTATCATCTAGTTCTACTCTAATACCTTCATTTTCAAGTGCTTTCAAGACTTCTTTAGCATAAGGGATTTGACTATCAGATATAGGCATAACTTTAACTTGAACTGGAGAAAGCCATACTGGAAATGCTCCTGCAAAATGTTCTGTAATAATTCCGATAAATCTTTCAAAAGATCCAAATAAAGCTCTATGAATTAATATTGGAGTCTTTTTATTTCCATCACTATCTATATAAGATAGATTAAATCTAAGTGGTAATTGGAAATCTACTTGAACTGTTCCCATTTGCCATTCTCTTCCTAAACAATCTTTCATTTTAATATCGATCTTAGGACCATAGAAAGCACCATCACCTTCATTTATTTTATAATTATCTTTTCCACATAAATCATCTAATACGTTTCTTAGATTATCTTCTGCTTTATTCCAAAGTTCTATATCTCCCATATAATCATCAGGTCTTGTAGATAAAGTAAGTTCAAAATCAAGTCCAAAAATACCATATAAATATTTTGCAATTTCTATAATATCTTTAATTTCTGAGCCTATTTGTTCTTCAGTAATAAAGTTATGAGCATCATCTTGTCTGAACATTCTTACTCTAAATAATCCATTTAATTGACCAGATTTTTCATTTCTATGAATTACATCTATATCATTAAATCTTAATGGTAAATCTTTATAACTTCTTAATTTAGATGCATATATTTTAATAGCATTTGGACAGTTCATTGGTTTTAATGCTTGTTCTTTTCCATCTGAATCAGTTAATACAAACATATCTTCTTTGTAGTGATCCCAATGTCCTGAAGTTTTCCAAAGTTCACTACTATTTAATTGTGGCCCTGAAAACTCCATATATCCTCTTTTTTCATGTTCTTTTCTCCAAAAGTCTATTAATATATTCATCATCTTAAATCCTTTAGGAAGCCAATATGCCATTCCAGGAGCTGTTTCATCAAAGAAGAATAAATCTAATTCTTTTCCTAGTTTTCTATGATCTCTTTTTTTAGCCTCTTCAATCATATTTAAATATTCATCAAGTTCGCTTTGTTTTGGAAATGAAATACCATAAATTCTTTGAAGCATTTTATTTTTTTCATCACCTCTCCAATATGCACCAGATGATGATAAAAGTTTAATTGCTTTTATACATCCTGTAGATGGAAGGTGTGGTCCTCTACATAAATCTGTAAAATCTCCTTGTTTATAAAAAGATATAACTTCTCCTTCTGGAAGCTCTTCAATAATTTCTACTTTGTAGTCTTCATTATTTTCTTTCATTAGTTTAATAGCTTCATCTCTTGGAAGTTCAAACCTTTCAAGTTTTAAATCTTCTTTAATAATTTTTCTCATTTCGTCTTCAATTTTTACCAAATCGTCCTCTGAAAATGGTTTTTCAACATCAAAATCATAATAAAATCCATGCTCTATTGCAGGTCCTATTGTTAATTTTGCATCAGGAAATAATCTTTTTACAGCTTGTGCCATAACATGAGCTGTTGTATGCCAATACATACTTTCTTCAACTTCTGCAGTTCTTCCACCGCCTAACTTAATTTTAAACATATAAATTCCTCCTTTGCCTTTAATGGCTTTAAAAAAATTTATTTGAAGCTACTTAAATTATAGAGGATTTTTGGCAAATACAAAAATCCCCTATAAGCTAAAATAGCTTATAGGGGTAAGTTTATTTCTTACGGTTCCACCCTAATGTTTAACTCTTAATAGATCTGTAACGTAATCTACACGCCTATTTCTAGGAAACTCAGGGGTAGTTTTTCAAATATGTTTGTTAAGATTAGCTTTCAGCCTCTGACTAATCATCTCTTTTAATAACCTCTATTTTACTTTGTCCCGTCAACGTTTATCATACAAATATGATACTATCTTTTTCTTTTTTTGTCAACAAAAATTATGTAAATAATATTTCTTAGAATACATTATTATATTATTGAATTATTTATTTTTTTAAATTTTTAATATATATTTTAATCAATGCACTTTTTCCTTGAACTTGAATTTATTTATATATATAATATTTATGGAAAAATTAAAGGAGATTTTTATGGAACAAAAGATAAGCCCAAAAATATGTAAAAGAAATATGAAGTTATTTCCTTTATATAGAGCAATTTCATTTGATTATTTATTTTTTTATACAATTAATTTCTTATTTTTAACACAGATTAAAAATATTAGCCCAGCTAACGTAGTTTTAGAAGACGCTTTTTATTCATTATTCATAATAATTTTTCAAATTCCAGCAGTCTTAACTATAGAATTAATTGGAAGGAAAAAATGTATGGTTCTCGGAAACCTTTCAAATGTTATATATATATTACTAGTTTTATTAAGTGATAGCTTACTTGATTTAATAATAGCTGAAATATTTGCTTCTATTGCATTTTCCTTAAAAGATGTTTCTGATTTAAGCTTACTTAATGAATCAATACCACAAGCTTCTACTAAAAGTAGAATATTTGCAAAGCTTACTAGTAAAGGACTTTCTGGATACTTTATATTAAATTCTATATCTCTTATGATATCTGGATTTATATATACAATTAATGGTTATCTTCCAATTATAATATCACTTTGTATTGTAATATTTTCATTTTTAATTTCACTAGCATTTATTGATCCTATTCCTGAAAATAATGATGAAAATTACAATGACAATAAAAATGAAAAACAAAATATAGATGAAAATAATAATAATAATATAGATAAAGAAATACAAATATCTAAAAAAGAAAAAATAAAAGAAACTTTGAAAATATCTATTAATGATTTAATAATTTCATTTAAATATATAATCTCTTCTAAAAGATTACGTAGCTTAATTCTATTTTCTTCAATCATGTATGGAGTAATCACAGTACTTGCTTCTTATCAAGTAAGTCTTTTAGAAGAAATAGGCCTTCCTGCTGGAATAATTGGTATAGTAGTTGCTTTTCTTGAAATAACAGCAAGTATATCTTCAAAAAAGCAAGAAAAGTTTCATAATAAATTTAAAAATAAATCGCTTTCAATTCTTGGTGTTACAGTAAGTCTAGCATGTATATTATTAGGACTTTCTGGATATTTAGGAAATAATATCTATATAATATCTATTATTGCAATATTTGCTCTTTCAATAAAATACATCATTGTTGGAATTTATCAAATATTAATCGATAGATATTATAGAAATTTTACAAATGAAGATATTGATTCAAAAATATTTTCAGCTAAATCATTTTTTAATAGTATTTCAAGTACAATTTTAGGAATAGTTGCATCACTACTTTTAAATATCACTAATACTAAAAATTCTCTAATCATAATAGGATTTATTTTCCTTGTTCTATTTATTATTACTATAAATTATATGAAAACAAGACTTGGACTAAATCCTAATGAATATGATTCTAAAGAATTAAAATTCATTTACAATTAAATAAGTAAATAAATAATAAAAAGTATATTACTAATGTTTATTAGTAATATACTTTTTATTTTATACTGTTTTTATTTATTTTTTATTTTAATATCCTGGTTTTTCTAATAACCTAAACATGTTTTTCTTATATTCCTCAACACCAGGTTGATTAAATGGATTTACACCTAAAATTAGTCCAGACATTGCACAAGCTTTTTCAAAGAAATATATTAAATGACCTAAGTTTTCCTCATCTAATTTATCAATAGTAATCTTCATATTAGGAACATTTCCTGTAACATGAGCTTCTATAGTTCCTTCCATAGCTTTTTTATTAATATAATCTAAATCTTTACCAGCTAAATAATTTAAACCATCTAAATTCTCTTTATCTTCTGAAAGAGTTATATTAGACTTTGGATTTTCAACACATACTACTGTTTCAATTAAATTTCTTTTTCCATCTTGGATATATTGTCCCATTGAATGAAGATCAGTTGTAAAGTCTACACCTGCTGGAAATAGTCCTTTTCCATCTTTTCCTTCACTTTCTCCATATAACTGTTTCCACCATTCTGTCATATAATGTAATTGTGGCTCATAATTAGCTAAAATTTCAGTTGTTTTTCCAGAATTATATAATAAATTTCTAATTACAGCATATTTGTAACAATCATTAAATTTAACTTCTGGATCAGAATATTTTCCTCTTGCATCTTCAGCACCTTTCATTAATTTGTCAATATCTATTCCTGCAGTAGCAATTGGAAGTAATCCAACAGCTGTAAGTACTGAAAATCTTCCACCAACATTATCTGGAATTACAAAAGTCTCATACTTTTCATCATTTGCTAATGTTTTTAAAGCACCTTTTTCTTTATCTGTTGTAACATAAATTCTTTTTTTAGCTTCTTCTACACCATATTTTGTTTCAATCGCTTCTCTTAAAATTCTAAAAGCTATAGCTGGCTCTGTTGTAGTTCCTGATTTAGAAATGACATTTAATGAAATATCTTTTTCAGCAATTAATTCTAATAAATCATGTAAATAATTTGGACTTAAATTATTTCCTGCATAAATTATTTTTGGTGTCTCTCTTCTTTTTAATGGAATCATATTATAAAAACAATTTGTTAAAGCTTCAATAACTGCTCTTGCACCTAAATAAGATCCTCCGATACCAATCACAATTAAATAATCAGAATCATTTTGAATCTTTTTTGCTGCTTTTTTTATTCTATCAAATTCTTCTTTATCATAATTTACGGGTAAATCAACCCATCCCAAAAACTCTTTTTCATCATTTTTATTTTCTTCAATCCATTTGTTATTTTCTTTTACTATGCTATCAAATTCAAAGATCATTCTATCGTTAATACTTGAATTGTTATAATCAAATTTAACCATTATCATCAACCTCCTTTAATATAGATATATTATATTTGTAAACATCTATTTATTCAAGTGTAACTTATAATTTTTTATATAACTAAATTAAATTAATTTTTGATAAATACTCCTAAAATGTGGTATAATTAACTTATCCCTAATGATTTAAGGAGGTAGTATTATGGGAAATACTTCAGGTAAAAGTAGTGACCGGCGGAATCTTCCGTCAAGCACCAAAAATGTAGGATCTGGTCCTGGACACACAACAAGGAAATATGTCGACAAAGACGGCTACACGGTTGTTGAGTCTATATCTCCTACTGGAAAAACTGTAATCAAATACAGTAAAACGAAAAATGATATCACAGTCATTGTAAACACAGAGTCTGTATATCATAGTTCATACGACCCAGAGTACTTAAAGATTTTAGAGAGGCAACTCTTAACTTATGAAAAAGCAATAGATTATCAAATGGCTAGGCTTGATCAAGATTTGTTTGATTTAGATGCTTTTTTAAGTGATGATAGCTTTTTTGAATCCATTGGTACAACATATTCCAGTCCCAGTTCTCTTATGCATAGCAGCACCAAATCCTCAAAGCAGTACAGCAATTCTTCAAAAGGATCTGGTTGTAGCTTAGGCTGTTTATTTTGGAGTATTATCGCCATACTCGCCGTGTGCCTTATCGTTTTCTCAATGGGCGCAATAGGCAAAGCAATAATTGATTTTTTGGCGAGTTTGTTCTGAAGATTTCTAGGAACAAAAAACCGGTGCCATACTAAAAAAGAGTATGGCACCGGTTTTTTTGTGCTATAACACTGCAGAACTCTGCTTGTTTTGTAAGCACGCGACATTTCGTATTTAGATGTACTTTGAATCCCTCCCATCAGGGTAAGCAATCCACAACCTCTGCTTGATGATACACTGGGCAAATTTCTGAGCACTAAGCGTATCTCTCATTCTGTGTTTAGCCGGGAAAAAACATGTTATACTTGGTGAATCAATTATTCCCATCAAAGTCGCCGTAAACTCCGGATACAATAATGCGATAATGACTTTTGCACCAATCGTTTCCCGCCCAAAATAATAGTCGGCTATGGTATTTACATTTTCGTAAATTTGTTTTCCAAGTGGATTCTTGAAAATGTGATATTGCACTCCTTTTTCAACAACTGATATTGAAGCGTCTTCCCCTACATATTCCGTAAGTGAAAAACACACTCTCACAACTGTATTTTCTGGATCTTTGATTGATCTTGCAAGGCAATAAACACCAAGAGCGAAGTAATCACAAAGATCTCTTCTTGCAGAAAGTACGATATCAGCATCTTCCTTTTTCAAAACCCATTTGAATTTGAAAGGGACTAGCTTTGGTTCGTTGAATTCCCGCATACATCTACCTCCTAAATTTTTTGTCTTCTATATTTTATCATAAATATCGATTTTTTTCAAATTATGTAAATTAACTACACTTTTCAATTCTCCATTACTTCATCTATGACTGCTGATAAATACTTTATACTTACTAAACATTGTTCTAAAGTATTTCCAGTAGCACCTACTTCTATTATACAAGCACCTTCTGAAATATGTTGATTATATCTTGAATTTCTAACTATTATTGGCTTAAATAACCCGAGGATACATCTCGTTTGCCTTTTCTTGAATTTTGATTGCTAATTTAAGATTCTTTTTCCAATCATCATGTTTTAATCCCCCTCCACTTGTGCCTATTACAAACATAAGTTGTGCCGCTTCTTCTCCGTTTATCTTTACTGCAGGAGCATATTTACTATTACTTCCTAAAGCATCTCTATGTAAATCTATTACTAAACTTGCTTTGCTTGTCTTCATAATTTTTTCGATAGTTTTTAATGACCTAGTATATGAACCATTATATTTTGGATAATCATGATATGTTTTATTATGTATAACATTAAAATTATATTTATCTAAATATTTTTTTAACTCTGTACCTACTCTTGCTACAGAATAATTCAAATCTGTAGTTCTAAAATTTCCTGAACTTTTGTAATTAAATTTCTCTGTCTTTGTATAACTTTCACAAGTATGTGTATGATAAATTACAATATCTTTTTTATTCTTAAAATCTATATCAGGCTTTAAATCTTTTTCTGTTAACTTATATTTAGACTCATTTTTTATTTTTACACCATTATAAGTTTTATTATATGTATCTTTTTTATTATTCTCATTAATAACTTCAGTTTCAGCTTCTTTTTTTGCCATTTTTATTTCTTTATCATTATCATCTGTTTTTTCTAAATCTTCCTCTTCTTTTAAATTATTATCATTTTTATTATCTATGTTATGTTTGCTATCTATATACCCTAAAAAACTTATCTCTTTATTTAAAATATTGTCTATAATATTTGATAAACAAAAATAATTTTCTTTATCAATGTTATTTACTAAATCTTTATTATCTTTATTTTCCTTATTATCATCTAAATTACTATTTACTTTACCTTTTAATAAACTAATATTATCATTTATCACTTCTAAATAAGTTTTTCCTTCAATAGCCTTAAACTTCTTAGTTATAATATCTTTAAAATCAATATTTTTCATTAAATTAAAAAATCTAGTACAAATTATAACAAATATAATTATTGCTATAAATTTTACTAGACCTTTTATAATATCTTTTATATTTAATACTGTTAGATTTATCATTAATTATCAATTCCTTTAAATATACTTCTATATAATAGTATATTTTAATGATTTCAAATTATGATAAATACTTGTATATTTCTTCAGTATTTAAATTAATCTCTTCTTCAATTCCTGTATTCATATTTTTTATCTTTGCTTTATTTTCTTCTACTTCAGTATCTCCTATTGTAAGTACATATTCAGCATTTTTCTTGTTTGCATATTTAAACTGAGCATTTATGCTTCTAGAGCAAATATCTTTTTCTACATATATTCCTAAAGCTCTTAATTCATAAGCAATTTTCGTAGCTATGATTTCTGCCCTATCTCCTATGTTTGCAATATATAATTTCATATTTAGATTTTTAATTTTATCTTTATTATACTTATCAAACACTTCTACAATTCTATCTAAACCAGTAGCAAAGCCAACGGCAGGAGTATTTTGTCCTCCAACTTCTTTTACAAGCCCATCATATCTTCCTCCGCCTAATACAGCTAACCCATCATCTTCAGATATAAATTCAAATACTGTTTTAGTATAATAATCTAATCCTCTTACTATACTAGAATCAATTTGATAGTCAATTCCAAGTTCTTCTAGTGTTTTCTTTATGTTTTCAAAATGTGTTTTACACTCATCACATAAGAAATCTAATATTACTGGAGCTCCTACATTCATTTTTTTACATTTTTCTTCTTTACAATCTAATATTCTTAATGGATTTTTTTCAAATCTTGTTTTACATGTATCACAGTACTTATCGAAATTTGGTCTTAAAAAGTCCCTTAAAGCTTCTTGATATTTTTTCCTACAAACAGGACATCCAATACTATTAATATTTAATTTAATATTTGGAATTTCTAATTTATCAAATATTGCTTTTCCTGCTAAGATAACTTCTACATCAGCTAAATAAGATTCACTTCCTATTACTTCTGTTCCTATTTGTCTAAATTCTCTATATCTACCTTTTTGAACATTCTCATATCTATACATAGGCATGTTATACCATAGCTTAAGCGGACTTCCTAAATTAGATAAACCATTTTCTATGTAACTTCTTACAACACCAGCAGTTCCTTCTGGCCTTAAAGTTATACTTCTATCTGCTTTATCTAAAAAAGTATACATTTCCTTTTGTACAACATCAGTTGTTTCTCCTACACCTCTTTGAAAAAGCTCAGTATATTCAAAAGCTGGAACTCTAATTTCTTTCATTCCATTATTCTCTAATATTTCTTTTATTGTGTTTTCGATATATTGCCATTTATAAGATTCTCCTGGTAATATATCTCTAGTACCTTTTGGTTTTTGAATCATATTTTTCACTCCATTTTTATTTTTATACTTACTATTATTTATTAAAAATTATTTAATATAATATCAAAATTCTTTTTTTCTAAGTTCTAAATATATCGGCTTTTCATCACCAATTAAAGTAGACCTTCCATGACCTGGATATAAAATTGTATCATCAGGATATTTTAAAATCTTATTTACAATAGAATCCATAATCTCTTCTAAACTTCCTGTCGGAAGATCTGTCCTTCCCCATGTTCCAGCAAATATAGTATCTCCTGTAAACATTAAAGAATGTTCTTTATTATATAAACATATTCCACCCTTTGTGTGTCCTGGTGTTAAAATAACTTTAAACTCTAAGTCTCCAATATGAATTATATCTTCATCATCTAATCTGGAATCTGCTTCAAGTTCTGGAATATTTATTTCAACATAATATGCTAAATTTATATCTTCTTTATATAGACCTATACTGTCTTGTCTACTAATTAATATTTTTCCACCTTTTCTTTCTTTAAGTTCTGATATAGCTCCTATGTGGTCTGCATGGCAATGAGTTAATAGTATATATTTTACGTTACACTCTAACATATCTAACATATCTATTATTTTATCACATTCAGCTCCTGGATCTATTACCATTGCCTCTTTAGTCTTTTCATCCATTATAATATAACAATTAGTAATTAAGTTTTTATTTTCTATTTTAACTTTTACTGTTTTTAATATCATTTGTATCCACCTTTATTTTCTTCTCTTAACTTCATAAACACTATCTACTTTTCTTAATGTTTTTATTATTTGATTTAATTCATTAAGATTTTCAAGTTCTATTGTAATATAAATAATTGCAATTCTTTCTTTTGTAGTTTTAGTATTTACTGCTATCATATTTACTTTTGCCCCTGTAATTTCTTTTATTACGTCTGCTAAAAGACCTGTTCTATCATTTGCATAAACTTCTATATCTACATTATAAGTTGTTTTTGCTTCTTTTGCCCAATATACATCTATCATTCTATTTTCTTCTGAAAGCAAGTCTTTGACATTTACACAGTCTGTACGATGTACAGATACACCTCTACCTTTTGTAATATATCCTACTATTGAATCTCCTGGAAGTGGGTTACAACATTTTGAAAGTTTAACTAAACAATTATCTATTCCTTCTACTATAACACCTGTCTTTGAAGGTTTTGGTTGAGGTTTACGTTTACTAAGTTCTGAAATTTTCTCTTCTAAATCTTCTTCAGCATGCTCTTTCTTATATTCTTCAAGAAGTCTAGCAATTATTTTAGTAGCAGACATTGCACCAAAACCAATGCTTGCATACATATCTTCTACTGTAGAATATTTATATCTATCTAAAGCAATCTGTAGCCAGTCTGTCTTAAATAAATCTGCATGTTTCATTCCTATTTTCTTAATTTCTTTTTCAATTAAGTCTTTACCTTTTTCTATATTTTCTTCTCTTTGAGCCTTTTTAAACCATCTTTGTATTCTAGTTTTTGCAGTAGAACTCTTAACGAATTTAAGCCAATCTCTACTAGGGCCTTTAGAAGAATCAGATGTTATAATCTCTACAATATCACCATTTTTAAGTTTAGTAACAATAGGCATCATCTTACTATTAATTTTAGCACCTATCATTTTATTACCAACTTGTTCATGAATAGCATATGCTAAATCTATTGGAGTACTTCCTCTTGGAAGAACTTTTATATCTCCTTTTGGAGTAAATACATGAACTTCATCTTCAAAAAGTTCTTGTTTTAAAGTATTCATAAATTCATCAGGATTTAAAGTATCTTTTTGCCACTCTAAAGTCTCACGAAGCCATGATAATTTATCGTCTGTAACTACAACAGATTGTTTCTTACCTTTATTACTAGCTTCCTTATAAGCCCAATGAGCTGCAATACCAAACTCTGCTACTCTATGCATATCCCATGTACGAATTTGTACTTCAAAAGGTACTCCTCCAGGACCAATTAAAGTTGTATGTATAGATTGATACATGTTCTTTTTTGGAACTGCTATATAATCTTTAAATCTTCCTGGCATAGGATTATATAAATCATGTACTACACCAAGAGCTGCATAACAATCTCTTATAGAATTTACTAAAATTCTAAGAGCAAATAAGTCATATATTTGATCTAGAGTTGTATTATCTCTTTTCATTTTTCTATAAATACTATATAAGTGCTTTGCCCTTCCTGTTACTTCTGCTGTAATTTTAGCATTTTTAAGTTCTACTTTTAATTGTTCCATTATCTTATCAATAAATGCTAATCTCTCATCTCTTTTTTTATCTAACCCCTTTACAATTTCATGGTATTCATCAGGATACAAATATTTAAAAGCTAAATCTTCTAGCTCCCATTTTAAAGAATAAATACCAAGTCTATTTGCAAGTGGTGCATATAAATCCATTGTTTCTTTAGCATTTGCTATTTGTCTATCTCTAGATAAATATTTAAGAGTTCTCATATTATGAAGTCTATCTGCAAGTTTAATTAATATAACTCTTATATCTTTTCCCATTGCAAGGAACATTTTTCTATAATCTTCAACTTGTTGCTCTTCTTTAGTCGTGTAATTTAATTTACCAAGTTTAGTAACTCCTTCAACCATTTCTGCAATAGTGTTCCCAAAATCTTTTACTAAATCTTCGTGTGTAACATCTGTATCTTCTACAACATCATGAAGAAGTGCTGCAGATATTGTCTCTGCATCAAGTTCAAGCCCTGCTAATGTGTATGCTACTTGAAGTGGATGGATTATATATGGTTCTCCAGATTTTCTCTTTTGATCGCCATGATGTTTTTTCGCATATTCATACGCACGCATTATAAGCTTAGCATCTGCTTTTCTATTTTTTTCTTTTGCCACTTTTATTATGTCTTCAATTGTTTTTTCTTCTTCTACCATATAAATCCCCCAATCTTTATTTTAATTAATAGGATTTCATTATATCTTTTATATTTATTTGGACACTATCTATACCATTAAATGAATTAATCTCTAGCATTCCTGCTACATCAATTTTATCACCTATTGTATAATCTTTTGAATAATTTCCTAAATTAAATCCTATTGCATTTATTATTGTATTTCCATCTTTTAAAGTTAATTTTAAGTGTTTTCCTTCTGAAAGGGCTCTTATTGAATCAATTTTTAAATTTTTGTAAACAAAAACTGGTCTTTTATTTGCTTCTCCAAAAGGTTCTAACATATCAAGTTCTCTTACTGTATCAGTATTTAAATCTTTTAATGTTATAATTTTATCTATCTCTATAATTGGTAATATATCACTAATATCTTTTTTTGTAACATATTCTTCAAATTTTTCTTGTAGCTTTTTAAAGTTTTCTCTTTTTAAGCTTAATCCTATTGCCATTTCATGACCACCATATTTTTCTAAATAGTCAGACATATAGCTTAATGCTTCATGAAGATCAAATCCTGGAATACTCCTTCCAGATCCTTTAGCTTCATCACCTTCAAAACAAACTAAAATAGAAGGTTTAAAATAAATATCAGTTATTTTTGAAGATACAATTCCAATTACTCCATGATGCCATCCTTCAGCTCCAAGAACTATTGAATTGTTTTTATCTAAATGATTTTCTTCGATTTTACTTATTGCCTCTTCAAATATAGATTTTTCTATATCTTGTCTATCTTTATTATATTTATTTAATCTGTCTGTAATTATTTTAGCCTCAGTTTCATCTTCAGTTAAAAATAGTTTTAATGCTTCTTCCTCATATCCCATTCTTCCACAAGCATTTATTCTAGGTGCAATTCCGAATGAAATAGTATTAGAATTTATTTCTTTATAGCCAGATGCATCAAGCAAAGACTTTAGTCCTATATTTTTTGTTACTTCCACTAATTTAAGTCCCAATTTAGCAATTACTCTATTTTCGTCTATTAAAGGAACTATATCTGATATTGTTCCTATACATACAATATCTAAATATTTTAAATACTCCTTTTCTGGTAAATTCAATTTTTTTCCTATCGCTTGAGTCAATTTAAAAACAACTCCGACTCCTGCTAAGCTTTTAAATGGATATGTACTATCCTTTCTTTTGTTATCTACTACAGCTATAGCATTTGGAAGCTGTTCCATTGGTTCATGGTGATCTGTTACTATAGTATCTATTCCAAGTAAAGAAGCATATTCAACTTCTTCTAGTCCTGAGATACCACAATCTACAGTAATTATTAATGTATATCCTTCTTTTGCAATTTTTTCTATTGCCGCTTTATTTAATCCATATCCTTCATCTAATCTATTTGGAATATAATATCCGACAATCTAATCCTCTTTCTTTTAAAAACTTTTTAAGTACAGTTATACTAGTTATTCCATCTACATCATAATCTCCATATATAATCGTTTTCTCATTATTTTTTATCGCTTTTAAAATTCTGTCTACTGCTAAATCCATGTCTTTAATTAAATATGGATCATGAAAATCATTTCTAGTTGGATTTAAAAAAATATCTATTTCTTTTTTAGTTTTTATTCCTCTATTTATAAGTACAGTTGCTAATAATTCAGAAATATTATTTTTACTTGAAATTTCTTCTACTAAACTTGAATCAACTTCTTGATACCTCCACTTTTTATACATTTACTTTCTCCTAATAAAAATTTCTTCTATTATACCTTATTTTTAACTTTTTTTAAATACTTTTTAGGTATTTTATTTAACTTAAGCAATTTATTCTTTTATATTTTTATTTCATAATACAAAATATTATTTTTTATATTATAAAGAAAAAAGAAAAATAGTATTAAATAATACTATTTTTCATAAGTTGTGCCTCGTGTACTATTGTTTTTATGAGTATAATCAAAAGCTTATATTTAAATTATATTTTTTATAAATAAAATTATTACTTTGAAACTAAAAATATAACGAACTTAGCATTAAACTCATACTATATACTATATAGATAAAAGGAGGAAATAAAAATATGTTTAGACAATGTAATATGTGTAGTAATATGCAAGATTTTGACTGTTTAAATGAAGAAAACAAGATGTATGAAACTTCTTGCATTAACCCAAGCAATAATAATGAAACTAATATAAATAATTGTTCTTGTGGTTTTGAAAATAATAATATTTTCCCAAATACTTTATTATATGCAAGTTCATATGTACCACATCAATATATTAATAATGTATATCAAAGTAAATATGGACTTAAAATGGGAAGTATTTTTCCTGAACTTGTAAGCCCATATTGTCCTGGTCAATCACAAGAAATATTAAACTATTTAAAACAATCTAAGGATTATGAAGGAGGTTGTTTATAATGGATGAAAATTGCAAAAATATAAATTCTGAAAAAGAAACTCTTTTAAAAGAAATTCAAGAATGTACTTTTTATATTATTGAGCTTGGATTATATTTAGATATCAATCCTGATGACAAAGTAGCTCTATGCCTTCATAATAAACATGCAAATCATTTAAGAAAAATTACTGATAAATATGAATCTATGTTTGGTCCTCTATCTATTCAATGTCCATGTAATAAATGGAGATGGTTAGAAGAGCCTTGGCCATGGGAAAAAGGAGGTAATTTGTAATGTGGTTATATCAAAAAAAGCTAGAATATCCGGTAAATATTAAAAATCCTAATCCTAGACTTGCTAAATTTATTATTTCACAATATGGTGGACCAAATGGTGAAATTGGAGCTAGTATGAGATATATTTCTCAAAGAATAGGAATGCCTGATCAAAAATCTAAAGCTATATTAAATGATGTTGGTACAGAAGAGTTAGCTCACTTAGAAATGGTATCTACTATGGTACACCAATTAACAGATGGAGTTTCTCCAGAAGAACTTGAAAAAGCAGGTCTTGGCGACTATTATACTGATCATGGTTGGGGCACATATCCACAAAGTGCAAGTGGTATGGCCTTTAGTGCACAAACACTTCAAGTTACAGGTGACCCAATAGCAGATCTTCAAGAAGATTTAGCAGCTGAGCAAAAAGCCAGAATGACTTATGAGAAATTAATCGATTTATGTGCTGATGACCCAGATGTAGTAGATCCACTTCGCTTCTTAAGAGAACGTGAGATCGTTCACTTCCAAAGATTTGGCGAAGCTTTAAATAACATTCAAGATAAATTATCTAAAACAAAATTCTATATGAATCAAATAGTTGATAGATAAAATTTGTCAAATCTATGTAACCATGATATCATATATATGAAACTCGTCTACTATATAGACTAAATTAAGGAGGAACGACATGATAGAAATCACACGGAAAAATTCAACTATTGTAATTTTTGACAAAGCTGAATACAGAGGAGTAGCAATTCCAAAGAGCTCCAAAGAGAATTTTCAGGAATTCATTTCTGACACAACTGAAGTTTGTAAAGGGCTTCAAGAAGGAATGTCAATCAAGCCACTTCTTTATGGTTTAGACCTTCCCATTGGTCAAAGCCCTATCTCAGACTTTCTGATGTGTAATTCTTTAAAAGAGCAAACTTTCGAAAAAGACAGCTCCTGCAATGCTTTCTACAAATTCTATTTTGCTCGTACCATCCCGCAGATTAGTCCAGAAAATGTTGATTTTATCTATCTTGGACTCAAATAATAATTTTCTGCAGGACATCTTTTGGGGCTATCTATGCACGCGCATGGATGGCCCCTCTTTTTAATTTCCAAGATTTAGACTTTTTCTTAAATCTATGGTATAATTATAGATAGAGGTGATTTTATGAACAAACAAGAAGTTAAATCACTACTAATGTCTATGAGAACAGAAAATAATCAAAATATAGTAAATTATCTATTAGGTAAAATAGATCTAATGGACGAAAAATCTATAGATGAAGCAGTAAAAAAAGCTGGTGGGACAGAAAAATCAATTCATGATTTTTTAGAAAGAAAAATAGCAGAAGTTGAATCTAGAGTTCAGCATGATGATCATAAACCGGTAAATAAGATGTTCACTTATGGAAGAGCCGGTAGTTGCTTACACTTACATCTTCCAGGTGATTTACATGGTATGATTGAGAAAAAAGGAATCTCTGGAACAATTAACACTGTAAATTTATATTTATTAGATGCTATAGATAGATTAAATAGAGCTAAGCAATCTGGAATGTATGAAGACATAGATAGTATATATATGATTTCTCCAATATTACTTGGTAGAGAATTAAAATTTCTCGAAAACTTAGATTTTGAAACTCATTCGTTTAAGAAAAGTCAATTAAAAGATCCAGATTTTTTAAATAAAACTCCAGAAGCTAAGCTTGCTGTAAGTATATTTGGAGATGATAAAACCGTTGGAACTGCTAGAATTGGATTTGATAAAATTAATTCAGATAAGTGGCAGGAAAAGAAAAAATCAACAATCTCAGAAATTAATAAAAAAGGTATTACTATTTCAGAAGATTCTATTTCCAAATAATCTTAAACTTAAATCTAAATTTAAATTTAAACTTAAAATGAAGATAAAAAAACAAAGATTGTAATAAATAATATACAATCTTTGTTTTTTGTTTATTTATTTTTATTTTTTAATTTTTTAATTTTTAATATTTTTTATACTTTTTATACTTTTTTATTTCTTTTTATATTTTTTATACTTTTTTATTTCTTTTTATACTTTTTATACCTTTTTTTATTTCTTTTATTTTTT
>CALWZY010000008.1 GCA_944386155.1 uncultured Clostridia bacterium
TTATGCGATAATCTCGTACATAAAGAGATTGCTTTCAGGTTTAACAGGTGAGCGACACTCAAGCAGAACACCATAGTCCTGCTCATAAACCTCCACCATATTGCTCTTGGTGCAAATAAGCGGATTTTTTCTCTCCCCTTTAATGAACCTCTCGATACATCTCCTTACCCGTCTATCATCACGAGCGTAATTTTGCTCTTTCGTATTTTTCATATTCTCCATAATAATCCTCCGATATATACTACGTGTGAAATACATTATCATTATCATTTTCATATATTAGGTGATTTATTAAGTATTGCTTTTGATTTAAGCAAATTTTCCGTAAAATGAATTATACCACTTAATACTCATTGATATCAAGTATTAAGTGGTATATTGAAAGAATTTTAAATATTTTACCTATTTTACATATTATTTTTTATATTTATTTCTTTTATAAATAATAATCTAATAGAATTTAAAATGCACAAAATAGATGTTCCTACATCAGCAAATACTGCAAAGTACATATTTGATACTCCTATTACAGTTAAAATTAAAACAAGAATTTTAATAATAATTGCAAATATAATATTTTGTTTAACAATCATCATCGTTTTTTTAGAAATATGTATTGCATCTAAAAGATTTTTTATCTTCCCATTCATTAAAACTATCTTTGAAGCTTCAACTATACTATCAGATGCTATATCTCCCATAGAAATTCCTATATCAGCTCTTGCTATAGCTGGGCTATCATTTACTCCATCTCCAACAAAAGCTATAATAGAATTTTTGTTTTTCTTATTTTCCATCTTTTCTAATAAATTTACTTTATCAACAGGAAGTAATTCTGCATAGTATTCATCTATCTTTAATTTCTTTGCAACTTGTCTTGCATTTTTTTCTTGGTCACCTGTAAAAATTATAGATTTAATACCATAAGTTTTACTTAAAGTTGTAACTGTCTCTTTTGCTGTTTCTTTTAGTTTATCTGAAATCACAATACAGCCTGAATACTTTTTATTAATAGCAATATATACTATAGTTCCGAATTTCTTTAATCTCTTTTACTTCTATATTTTTATCTTTTAAAAGTTTTGTATTTCCGTATTAAAACATCTTTTCCAAAAACATTTGCATAAATTCCCTTGCCTGAAATTTCTTCTACAGTTCCAATTTTTCCTTCATCGATTTCTTTTCCATAAAATTTTTTTATAGAAACTCCTATAGGATGATTTGAATATGTCTCAGCATAAGCTGCATATTTTAATAAATCAAATGCTTTTATATCTTCTGGATAAATTTTTTGTACTTTAAAATTTCCTTCTGTCAATGTTCCTGTTTTATCAAAAATCATTTTATCCACTTTTGACAAATCTTCTAAATAATTACTTCCTTTAATTAATATTCCTTTCTTTGAAGCTCCTCCTATAGCTGTAAAAAATGCAAGTGGAATAGAAATTACAAGAGCACATGGGCAAGATAATGTTAGAAATGTTAAAGCTCTATAAAGCCAAACTTCAAAATAATCTACTCCCATAATTAATACTGGAACTATTAAAATAAGTACTGAAAGAAATACTACAATAGGTGTATATCTTTTGGCAAACCTAGTAATAAATCTTTCCGGATTCGACTTTCTATTTGATGCTTTTTCTACTAAATCAATAATTTTCGATACTGTACTATCTTTATATCCTTTTTTTACTCTCAGTTCTATTGGGCTATTTAAATTTATATATCCACTATAAACTTCATCATTTATATCAACTTTTTTTGGTATAGATTCACCTGTAATATATTTTGTATCTACTAAACCATTTCCTTTTATAATTGTTCCATCAACAGGAATTTTCTCACCAGGTTTAACTAATATAACATCTCCGACAAAAACTTCCTCTAGAGAAACTTTTTCTGTTGTATTATCATTTTTAACTAAATTTGCATAAGGTTGTCTTAATTTAGCAAGAGATTCTACTGCTTTTTTAGAATTATCAGTTGCTTTTTTTACAAATGCTTCTCCAATTTGATACAAAATCATAACTGCACAAGCTTCAGAATATTCTCCAAGTGCCATTGCTCCTAAAGTTGCAACAGACATTAAGAAATTCTCATCTAAAAAATTTCCTTTAAACATTTTTCTTATTGAATTAAATAAAATATCGTATCCAATAATTATATATGCAAGCAAGAATAATTCAAAACTAATAGTATTAAAAAAAAGTCCTAACATAAATATAATTATTGATAATAGAATTCTAAAAATTCTATATTTTGCTTTTTTATTTTCCATATTCATTTTCCTTTAGAAATTTAATCTTTTGTTTATTTTGTTTACATTAAATTTATTGTTCTGTAACATGTTCAATAGCTTTTTCAAAAACTTCTCTTACATGGTTATCAGCTAAGAAATAATAAACCATTTTACCATCTCTTCTGAAATTAACTAACTTTGCATCTCTTAAAACTTTAAGTTGATGTGATATCGCTGATTTTGTCATATTTAATAGAGCTGATAAATCACATACACACATCTCTTTCTTATCTAATGCAAACATGATTTTACTTCTTGTAGAATCTCCTAAGACTTTAAAAAAGTCAGCAACATCTATAAGTATATCTTCTTCAATCATTTGTTTTTTTACTTCTTCTACAACATCTTCATGTATTACATCACAATCACAAGTACTTACATCATTAATTGCCATATAATCAACTCCTAACTAAATAACGTGCTTTACTCTTCATTTTTTATTGCCAATATATCTTCATCTTGTTGCAAGTTTGGCTCTAAAAATGAAAAACATTTTTTATTTTTTTTCATTACAGCAACTCCAACATCTTTATCACTTCTTAGTCTTTTACTTGCATATTTCATAATTATTGGTTTTGCTTCTATTGCAGCTAATATAACTTCTTTATCATCTCTCATCTCTTTAGATGCAAAATATAAAATTTGCCCTGATTTTTTAAGTCCTGCCATAAGTAGCTCTTTATCATTTAATAAATTCTCTCCTGCATAACAATAAGTCCAGCCAATTTTACTTACTGACTCATATACTATTTCTCTGTCTTTTTTTAATCTATCACTTGCAAATTCTAACGCTTCTGCATTATTTTTCACAGCTTCAAATACTATTTCTCTATCATCTTTAAGTTCTTCTGATGCTAAATCTAATAATTTACCATCTTTTTTTACCTGTTCTAAAACAAAGTCTCTATTTGAATAATCTTCACTTTTTTCTACTTCATCCATTTTCTACTCCTTAGTGGTAAATAAAAAGTGTTTTTATTTATCAATAATATAATACCATTAATTTTATAATTTTAATATGTTTTATTTTAAATTTATCATTATTTTATATAATTTTAAATTATTTTTAAATTATTTTTAAATTATTTTTAAATCATTTTTAAATTATTTTTAAATTATTTTTTATTATTTTATTTCTTTTTTTATTTTTCTGATTTTTCTAATTTATCAATTATCTCATACCAATCTGGTTTAATTTTTTTAATATTTATAGGTTTTAAATGTTCATCTGTAAAACAGTGAGTAGATTCCATTATCGCTACTACATCGTTTGTTTCTTTCTTTGTCATTGTATATTCAAATGTAATTCTAATACCATTAAATTCTTTTATTTTTACATCTATCACAATTATATCTTCAAAAGTTGTTGAATGTTTAAATTTACACTTTACTTCTAACACAGGAATTAAGACTTTTTCACTTTCTATTTTAGAATAAGGAAGTCCTATTTTATCTAAAATATCAACTCTTGCTTCTTCTGCATATCTAATATAATTAGAATGATGTGTTATACCCATTCTATCTGTTTCGTAATAATTAATTTTTTTCTCGTATTTCATTATTTTTTCACCTCTATATAAATATTATAAAAATTATAATATTTAGTCAATACTTCTCTTTCTTAGAAAATAAAAAGAAAACAGAATATTTCTGTTTTCAAATAATTATATATATTTAACTATTAATTATTAATTATTAATACATTATTCTTTTTTATTTTTCTCTTCATCTAATATATTCTTTTTTTAATTCTATAAATTTGTTAAATCATATACCATATAATTTGATAAATCTTCTTTTTTCTTTTTCTTGTTTAAATCTTCTTTATTATTTGTAATTTCTGAATAAAGAGCCTCTGAAACTTCACTAAATTCATCATCACTATCATTTTCTTCTTTATCTTTAGACTTTTTATTTTTATCTTTATAATAATCTCTATGACCTTTTAAATCAATTAATAATGCTTCTTCATATAAACCTTTTTCTAATATTATTTTTCTTATTTTTTCTCCATTATGACACATTACTCTTTCAATAACTTCTCCTGTATCAGAAATCTTAATATTAGCAAGCAAATCACTTGATTTAGAAGAATCTTCTGGAACAATATCTAATATCCTCACATCTTTACATTTTGTATAACCCTTTATAGAAATGCAATTAATTAAATCACTTATTTTTAGATATATATACATAAAAATCCACATAAATGGATTAATTGCTAATATTTCAAGTATTTCAAATAAATATTTTAATTTAATTGATCCAGTAAAAAAAAGTATTACCATGATAAAAATATACGAAATAATCATTATTATTCCATGAAATTTAATCTTTTTCTTTAAATCAAATTCAAGTTTTTTAAAATATTTAATTTCTTCATCAGTTAAATCTCTCCACATATTTATTACCTCGATATAAAATACATAAATAATTTTTATTATTATATCAAAGTAATTTTATGTTATCAATATTTATATTTTTAAGAATATCATATAATTTTTTACATTACTGTATTATCTCCAGCACCTTTTCCTACTACATCACTCATCAGTTTTCTCCATGTATTTACTCCTATTATTCCATCCTGTGATAAATTATTTTTTGCTTGATAAGATATAACAGAATTTCTTGTTTTAACACCAAATATTCCATCTAAACCACCTGTATCATATCCTAAAGTATTTAGTGAATCTTGTGCAATTAAAACATAAACACCTTTACTTCCGCTTCTCGTAAGCGGATATCCGCTTGATATCCATCTATCATCAAAATGAACCCATCTTGGAGTATCTACAGCAGGTTCAACATATCTCCAAAATCCTGAAGATATAGCAAGTCTTCTCATAACGCTTCTTTCTTGATTTGAAATATTTTGACCAACATCAAAAGCAAGACCTGCATAATGTTGAGATAAATTAGAATGTCCTCCTTCCCACGGTCTTTTAAATGCAAATCCAACATATATTGGCTTTCCATATAGCTTTCTAAAATTATTCCATGCTTGCATCGTTCTTCTATCAGTCCACAAAATATTCGAATTACTACTTCCTCTAAATTCTTTAACTGTTAATGTTTTATTTATATTATATGGCATTGCCTCTGAAATATCTCTATTATAAACTTCCATTCTATTTGAATTGTTATTATAAATTAAAATTTTTGCCATAAAAAATCCTCCCTTAATATTTTTTAATATATTATGAGAGAATTATTTTTTTGTTACTATTTAATTTTTTATCTTCTAATAGTCTATCTTAATATATTTAATAATTGACCTTACTGCTACTATAGATAAAATAACAATAAAACCTAGAACTATTTTTTTCGTTATACCTGCAAAAGGAATTGGATCTTTTGCTATAGTATCATCATATTCATAATCATTTTCATCATCACTAAAATTATCATTTTTAATAGATGAATTATTATCATCTTGATCATCATCTATAGTATCATTATCACCATTATTATTATTATTATTATTATTTTCATTTTGATTTTCATCATTATTATTGTTATTACTATTATTATTTTCGTTATCACTTTCACTATCATTATCATTATTTTCTCTTAAAGAAATTTCTTTTTTTAATAATCCGTGATAATTATTTATACCATCAATAGTTATTGTCAATATCTGCTTATTATAATCAATATTAAACGTCCCATTGTAATCAACTGACTGAACAAGTGTAACATTATCATCTTTTACTATAACATTTGCATTTTTGTCTTCTCCAGAAATAATTTTATCTAAATTCTCAATTTCAATCGTAGATGTAGCTATATCTTTTCTATCTATAATTACCTTTGCACTTCCTGTTGTTGTATTATAATTTTCAGAAGTAACTTGATAGTAAACTGTATACTCTCCAGCATTAATAAATTTAGGAGAAGTATCTAAATCATATATACCGTTTTCAAGTCCATATTTAATTTTTGCATCTTGAGGATTTAGTAATTTTATTTCTATTCCATGTTCTTTTCTATCATAACATCCATTATATTCAATTACTTCTACCGATATATTTTTTCTTTCTTCTATTTCTATATTACTACTTCCTCTTTTTGTCTCATAATTTTGTGCGGAGATTTCATAATATACTACATATTTTCCTGGTTCTTTATATTTGGGAGATTCCTCATAAATATATTTTCCTTCTTCTATTCCATATTTTATTTCATAACCTTCTTTGGGACTTATCACTTTTATACTTATTCCATGTTCTTTTTCGTCATATATGCCCTTATAACCTACTGTCTCAATTTCCATCTGTGCTTTTTTAATATTAAATAAAATCTCCTTTTCCCCTTCATATGTTCCTTTACCTGTTACTATTACTTTTCCTGTTCCTGCATTTACATTATTTTTATATTCTACTGTATAATCTACATTTTCTATTAATATAATATTTCCATCTTTAACTGTTACTTTTGGTTTAATCTCTTTGCCTGTATAAACAAAATCATTTTTATCTATTTCTACTTCAAATTCTTTTTTCTCTTCTTCTATTTCTTTTTCTTCTATTTCTATAATATTACTTCCTTTTTTTGTCTCATAATTTTGTGCTGAGATTTCATAATATACTACATATTTTCCTGGTTCTTTATATTTTGGAGATTCCTCATAAATATATTTTCCTTCTTCTACTCCATATTTTATTTCATACCCTTCATTTGGGCTTATTACTTTTATACTTATTCCATGTTCTTTTCCATCATATATACCATTATACCCTGCTGTTTCTATTTCTATCTGTGCTTTTTTAATATTAAATAAAATCTCCTTTTTCCCTTCATATATTCCTTTACCTGTTACTATTACTTTTCCTGTTCCAGCATTTATATTATTTTCATATTCTACTATATAATCTACATTTTCTGTTAGTATAATATTTCCATCTTTAACTGTTACTTTCGGTTTAATCTCTTTGCCTATATATGTATATTCTGTGGAATCTAATGAAATGCTTAGATTAGATACAATTTTAGTGTTTTCATTACATAAATTATTTGCAGTCTCTCTTCCAATTTGAGCTAAAGCAGCAGAAGTAAAGTGGAATAAATTATCATCATATTCCCCTCCAACTACTAATTTAGAATATTCAAGAGCTGTATCATAGTCTAATTGATTCATATTACTTTTAAAATCATATAATGATGTATTATTATAATCATCTCTTCCTGGAACATAGTGCTTATAAGGAAAATCTGAACCTAAAACAATATTTGAATCTTCATCTATTAATTCTCTTTGAGCTTCATTTATTGCTTTTACTCCTTCGGCATATGATGCTCCATTATACTCTCCAGGATAATATCCCGTTAAAACAATAGCACCTTTTTCAATATCTAAATCACTTTTTAGTTGATTCTTTATTTTTCTAAAGTTTTCTTTATATGTATTTTTTACTGAATTACTATTAAAACCTGCTTCATGTTCTCCTTGAAACATAATAAAATATCGATTACCTATTTTCATGTTATTTTTTTCTAAATATTCTATTGCAGATAAATACTTTGATGACATAGCTGAATATAAATTAATTCTAGTTCCATTAGCATCTACAAAAGAATTATTAGGAACAAAATGTTCTAAAGATTGTCCTCCTAAAGCAGCATTTACACATACTACTTTATGTCCTGTTTTCTCATAATATACTTTTGCAAATTCATTAACCATGTTTGTACCATAAGCATTACTAAATGTATAACTATTTTTATTTATATAGTCTGGTAAATCTGTTGACCATACACTATAAAATTTATTCGTTGTATCATCATAATATACTAATTCACCATTAAACTTATTAACAGTAATTTCAGCTCCATTTGCAGTATAACCATTACTTGTTAGATCATATAGATCATATAAAGAATTATCTAATACATGATACTCGTAACATGTCTCTTTATCAATTTTTGGCACTGTATAATTACTAACCCAACTTTGATTAATTAAATCTTCGGAAATTCCTGTTTTTTCAGAATATTCTTTTACTGAAGCTTGGTTATCTAATTGATATCTTGTTTCAATTCCTTGAGTCATATTTCCTGCCATATTGGATTGACCAAAAAACAAGATAACATCATACACATCTTTTTGCTCAATTCTTTTAGTGTTAGCTAATTGAATTTCAAAATTGTTTAATTTTACAGTATTGTTTAAATATAAAATTAAAGTAAAAGTAAATAATATTACTAATACAAAAATAATTTTTAATATCTTTTTTACCTTCATATAAATTCTCCGTTTTTTACTAATTATAATTATATATATACATATTAGTTATTACAACATAGTTTATTAATTTTTTTGTATTTTTAGATAATTGCAAACTTATGTAAACTATGCTATAATTAGTTAGTATTTATTTTAAATGGAGGTTTTTATGGAAAATAGCTCAGATATACCAACTTTCTTTAACAAGTTAAATGCTATTAGATCAAAATCAAATCCTGTAATTCCAGAAAGTACAGAATATACTTCGACATCACATTCAAAAAGCAGTTTAAACCAAATATATAATAGTATGCAACCATTTTTTAACTTTGTAAGAGAAATATGTGATGACAATCCAGATGTTACAAATAATGATTTAATAGAATATATAACATCTACACTTAATAAATTAAACTTTAAATATGCTAATTGTACTTCTTTTAGAAGTGATAGCATAAGATTAGATATATGCAATTATTTTAAAAATAACCCGGCAGAATTCAGAAAAATATATAGAGAATTAATCGATACAGAAAAAGAAACAGGAAAACAAATACATTCAGATCCTATAATAAAATATAGTTCTAACCAAGAAATCTCTAAAAGACAACTTATGTCTCAGTTAATTACTACATTTAGAGAAATTAGAGATAGTTTTCCACCTGAAATACAAACATTTTTATCTAGATATGCTAAAAGTTCACCAAAACATAAAAGAGCTTTGAGAGATGCACAATCTACTAGAGAATCAAAAGAATATATTGCAAAAAATGAAATGTTTTTCATGGATGAGTTTGAAGGTTTAAATCTATTTTTAAAAGATCAAACTGATTTCTTTAGTCAAGAATTAAAAAAGGATTATATAGAATCAATTAAATCTATGATCTTAACACTTCAAAGTTTAGGTGTAACTCAAAAATATATTGCAACCAATAATAAACTTATGGTAGATACATTTCACATTCCAGAACTTGAAATTACACCTGAAGAATTTAAAAATGTATTTAATGAAACTAGAAACTCTACTTCTCCGTTAGAACATCTTGATATTCCAACTTTATCAGTATTAAATTCTTTCTGGATAAATAGAGTAACTAAAGAATTATCTTCATTTAGCGATGCTTTCTTTATAACAAATGATCTTAATTTATGGGATAAAATTCGTACAGCTGAAAAAAAATCTGTTAATTCTACAAAAGCTTCTTTTGATGATGCAGATGATGTCTTTTTAGAGACAAAAATTGAAGTTCCAATTTCTGAAGAAGAATTAGATGCATTAATAGAGAAAATGAAATTTCTTGAAAAAGAATCAAGTTATTACTTTCTACTTGCATCATCTTCTACAGATATAAATGAATTAGAAGATAATGAAATAGTAGATCCATATACAGGAAATATTCAGAGAAGAAAATCTGCTGTATATAGAGATTTAAGTCAAGAAGCTCAAATTCTTGACAGTCAAATAGGCGAAGATTATCATAATTATTTTTCAAAAGTAAATAATGGAGTGCTTGCAGACTCTGAAAACGATTTTTTAACAGACTTTTACTTATATTGTACTGCAGTAAATATAACACATAACTCATATTTAATAAAAGATAATATAATGATTTCTCAACTTTCTAATCTTTTTAATAGTCCTACTGTCTCTAAAAACTGGGGACTTACTGAAGATCTAAGAAGAAAAGGATTTAATCATGATAAACTATTGATTTCTATTGATGCTCCTGGATTAAATATGCCTCTTAGATTACATATAAGACGTGAATTATTAGAAGATTTTTTAAGAGCTAATCAAAACACAACTAGAATTCCTTTATATCAAGGTGCAAGTGATTTCTATAAAGGAAAAGCAAAAAATTCAGGATATATCCCTACTCCAGTATTAATACCTGTATCTCCTGAAAAGAAAAAAGAAATAAAAAAATTAGCTAGCTTAATTGATGAGACTCATCCAAAATACGGATTTATTGAACATATATCTTTTATAGCAAATGGAACAAGCATTCCACCACACTTAAAAGACTATACAAGCTCTAAAAAGACTGGTCCAAAAGCTAGAAAAAAATTTATACCACGTTTTTATGATTTTGCAGATGGAAAAGTGTATAAAATAGTTGGAAATAACCAAATAGTAGAAGATCCTGAATTTTTACAAGGAGGAAAAAATAATGTCAAATAGTAGTTTTCTAAAGTTAATAAACAGTTATATTGATAAACAAGACTTTTCAAAATGTAATTCTTTATTAAAAAAAGAGATTGTTTATATCTTTACAAATAAAGTTAGAAACTATAACAAAAATTATTACTATTCAACTACAGTAGAATTATTAGAAGAAATAAGAGAATATTTACCTTTTGAAGAGTGTATACCATATATAGAATTTTATAATATTTTAAATGAAGATTGTATGGAACATGAAAAAACATATAAACTTTTAGATTTATATAACCAATTAGACTCTAATAAAACAAAAAAATCAAAATTAGAAGTTTCTTAATTTTTATAATATTTCAAAATTTTATGAATATTATTAAAATAACCTTATTAAAAAAATACTTAGGAATTTCCTAAGTATTTTTATTTTTATTTATTTTGTAATTCATTTTTTATGTTTTTTATTTATTTTGTAATTCATTTTTTTATATTTATTATTTTATTAAGAATACACTAAATACAATGATTGCTCCAGCAATAATTTTCTTTAATAAATTATCTCTTTCCTTTAAGAACAGATATCCTGCAATAACATTTAATATTACTGCTGTTGCACAAAGAGGAGCAACTATTGTCATATTTCCTAAATTATAAGCTCTAATTTGAGCAAATATACTTAATCCCCATGTTAGAGAATTAATACATAATAAACCTTTATTATGACATGAAAATTCTTCTTTTATATCTTTAATTTTTACCCTGTTAAATATATATATTAATATTGCAGGAACCATTAAATTAATTCCTATAAACATTGGTAAATTAAAATAGTTTGCCAGATCAATTTCAAGTAAAATAGCAACTGTATAAGTAATATTTGCAATTATACCTAAAAGTACAAATTTATTATTTTTAAATACGTCTTTTTCGTAAAATATTAATATATTACTAAATATTATTAAAATAGCTCCTATAATCTTTTTAAATACAACTTCTTCTTTAAATATTAATATACCTGCTATCAAAATAAATACAGTAGAAATTTGTCTTAATATATTAAAAGTTGAAGCTTCTACTCCTCTTCTTACAGTTGTATTTATTCTATCTGTAATTGCAAAAAATATTATAGAAATTCCCCATAAAATATATATCTTTATATCAGTAGGAAATTTAATTTCAAAAAACGGAATCAATAATAAAATAAATACTCCAGCTAAGAATTCTAAAATAACAGTAAGTGCTCCATCACTTTTTGAATTCTTAGTGCAAACTTTATATGTTTGGTCAAATATTAAAGAAAATATTAAAAATAAAAATATATTAACTCCACATATATTAAAGATGTTCATAATTTTTTCTCAACTTTCTATTTTCCTTGGTATGAAAATACAGTTCCAGCACCTGCAGGCATTGAAAATGAATCATTAGCAGTTACTGCATAAATTGATCCATTTGAAAGTTCAATAACATTGCTTAACCCATTTACATTATTTTTTACTGAATATGTTCCACTACTATCTTTTAAAACATCATTATTTGATGATTTTAATATATAAGTTCCATCATTTCTAAGTGTTATAGTAACCTCATATTCTACAACTCCGTTATCATCAGTATATTGTGCTGTTTTAGCATTATATTTACCATATTTTAAAGAATAATTTCCAACTTTTAAAGTACCATCATATAGATTTTCTTCAACATTTGTGTCTGTATTTGTAAGTTTTTCATTAATTGCGTTTTTAGCTACTTCATTTCCAAGATTATTACTTTCATCTATAACATTATTTTCTGTCTCATTAGAAATATTTTGATTATTATCTAGATTAACATCTATATCTGAATTTGAAAAATCAGTACCGTCTTTAACTTCGCCATCTATCTCGTAAGGATTTTCCATGCTACCTTCTCCTGAAAGTGCTAAAGTAGTACTATTAATTGTAACAACTGGTCTTATTCCACATCCTGAATCGCTTCCTGAAGTAGGAGATTTGTTGCTACTAAAGTAAATTTGGTATGGACCTATATTACAATTAGTAGGATTATTTAAACTAGCTATTGTATAAAAAACTCCATATTCTATATATGTTTTATCTGAATTGTTTCCATATCCAGTTAATGCTTCTTGATAAGTAGTAGCAAGCCATCCTGTCATCTGATCTTCAGAGCCATATAAAAGAGAACATAAATCATCGCTTAATAAATTATTTCTTTGTGTATAAGTATAATAAATATAAGAATCAGTAAATTTATAATTATTTTCTATTTTATATCCTTCTTTAGTTTCTTTATTTGGTATATATGCATTATTCTTATTAGTAATTTCAAATTCTTTTCCATAATTTAAATTATTAGATGTACCATTTTGCTTTGCTAAAATTTCTAAACATTTCTCTACTTTTTCCTCATCTTGAACAGCTGATAAATCAACATTAAATACTTCTGCAATCTTATCTGTTCCAATAAGATTTATAACATCTTCATAATTCATACTTCTTGCAGAAATTGCATTTTGTCCATTAGAATAAATTTTAGAAATATTATTTAATTCATCTATAATATTTGCATATCCTGTAGCTCCATCTATTAAAAATGCTTTTTCATCATCTGTTCTTATTGGGCTTTCTGATATTAGATTTATGCTTCCATCATCATTAATGCTTAATACTCTCCATTTTTCTTCACCTGTTGTAGTGAATGTTTGATCTTTCTTCCCATTTTTCTCTTCTAAGGATGTGTAAGTATTTCCTTTTCCTGCATTGTAAGAAACATAATCTCCTATTTTAACTTTTTCTGATAAATTCACTGCGTTTTCTTTTTGCTCTTTTGGTTTATTAAAATTCATAACAGCAAAAATTCCTGCTGCGACTGCTACAACTAGAATTATAGCAATTAAAATAATTATAGCTTTTTTCTTCATGTTAACCTCCATAAAAATTAAATTATTATTTTTTATTTCCAGTAAGTATTTTATAATAAAAATAAAAATTAAACAACACATTAATATTTTAATTATTCAATCTATATAGATGGCAAGAGCTGGCACACCTTTTAAGGGTGCCAACTCCTACCATTAATTTTTCATACATTTCTTTTAAGCTTTTCTAAGTGCTTCGTTTAAGTTTCTCAAGAAGTTGATGTAAGTAATTTTAGCAGTGTATTCAGGAGTAAGTTTGCTTATAAAGCCATCAATGAGGTTCTGAATTGCAGTTTCAATGGCTGGCTGATTATTTTTAAATTTGCCATTTACGAAGATATAATCAGAACTAATCTTCTTCAAACCATATGAAACTCTGAAAACTTCATAAACATCTTCACGCATCGGATTAGTGATAACCCTTTTAGGATCCATATAATCTACGATTTTCTCCATCGCTTTAGATCCTGCAGTTTTATTCTCAGAGATTTTCCCTAAGAACACCTCAAACTCCTCGTTTTCAGGTACTCCTCTAACTTTCACTTTCTTTTGAGGTTTATCCTGCTCCACTTTCTTTGGAGTAAATGACCAATTAGGTTCATTATATCTACCCATAAATTGATCATTTAATGCTTTGAGGAATTTAAGATATGTTGTGGTATAACCTCTAGTATTGAAAACACGGGTAAGATAAGCTTCTGCAAGTCTTCTACTTTCTTCTGTAACGCCTGTTACATAATCTTCAAGATTTGCATCAATCGTTTCGTAATTGACACGCTCAGGGACAAGTGTCACAGCTACAGTAATCCTTACAAAAAGATCATTTCTTACAGCTTCACTTGGCTTTTCGATACTATAAAGGATATTAAGAACTTTCTGCACGTTTGACTCTCTCGAAACTGTAAAATCAATCATAGAATCAATTTCTGAGAAAAATGGGACTTCAGAGAGCTCTTTATATCTTTTAAAATCTGACTGAGATACAATATCTAACCTGTCTTTTGCCTGCATTTTCATAGAATCGGGCAAATCATCAGGCTCTTTTTTTGACTCTTTCTCAGTCGTATCGTCCACCACTGGATCTTTTTCTTCTTTAGGTGCTGAAGATGTTTCTTCTTGCTTCTCACTTGCTACTTTGAATACTCCTCTTGAAAGTCTCCTAATCTTTCCATCTTTTAAGAGACTTGTAAGATTTGCTGCTACTTTACTCCTTTCAATTTTCAAGATTTTAGCGATATAGACTGCATTAACTCCTTCTGAATCTTCAGGTAAATTCTTGAGAATATCTAATACCTGATATTTAACAGGAGGCATAGAATCTTTATCGCCTTTTTTCTCTTCTTCTTTTGGCTCCTCTGAATCTTCTTCTGTTTCTTTCTTTTCAGTTTCTTCAGAAGCTTCAGAAACGCCAGAGTTTTCATCGGGGCTTTCTCTTGAAACGTTACAAGAGGGGCGGTCGCTTTCCTTTTCCTCTGCAACTTCTTTAGATGCAACGTCATACTTAAACAACTCAACATCTGTCATTGCATCAATGATGCTTTGAACATCAAAAATGCCAGGTGAATCATCTTGAGAGATATACAGAAAGCTAAGCGAACCTGACTTCATGCAAATTTCGAGCTTGCCAGGATCAGTACTTGCTCTAATAATCTCTGCAAGTATGAGTGCTACATCCTTGCTCCGTTTTTTGTCATACGAAGCTTTAAGTGCAACAGTCATAATGTCTTTCTCCTTTCTTATAAAGCATTAATAGATACGTACTAAAAATTACATTCTCATCTAGATTTAAATTCAAAAAGTTTACATCTTAAATTATTTCGATGCATAAAAACTCTCTGTCTTCTAGATTTAAATAATAACTCTTAGTATTAGGAAACATTATATAACCATTTATTGCTATTAATCAATACTATATTTGATTTTTATAATTTTTTATGCATTTTTTCAAAATTTTAAAAATAAAAATTTCATTCAGTTAACATAAGTTTTTGTTGTTTTTTGTCGTAAAAAATGGTATAATTTAAAAGTAAAGTTTATTTTTCAGGAGGAATTATGGATATTAACTTAAACAACATTCCAACATTTGATATAAATATGGACTTAGCATTAAAATATAGAAAAACATCAAATAATGATTATAGAAATTTTATAGAGTTTTTCCATGCTACTTTTATTCCATACATTCAATCAATTATAAAAGCTCATCCAGAATACAATAGAGATGATTTAGAAAAACATTTAAAATTAGATATAACAGAATTATCTGAAAAAGTATTTAGTTCTGCAAATGTTTATCGTTTTTATCTAGAAACACATGCAAGAAAATTTCTTTTAGATAATCCTGATAAATTAGAAGAAGTATTACAAGATGTAAAAAGTGATAGATTTAACAGTTTCGATAAAGTTGACCATTCTGAATATGCTAATACTTTTAGAGGTCTTTGTATGACATATGTATTAGAATTACTACCAACTTATGAAGATGATTTAAGAGATTATATAAATGAGCTTCCAGAAGGATATTATACTCAAATAGTAAATATGCAAAGAGCTGGTACTCCCCAAAATAAAATTTGGGATGAAATTTTAAAAAAATACAAAAATGAATATAACTATACTTTTTTAACATTAAAAGATTTTTCAACAAGAGCTAGAACTATAATATTTGGTTTTCCAGAATATTTAAAAGCTGATAAAGAAGAATTAGAAAAATATTTTAGAAATCGTATAAACACTTCTATACTTGATCTTAATGCTCAATTTGATAAGTTAGGTTTTACTAAAAGAGGTCAAGAAATAAGAAGAAATAATTTAAATAGATTAGGACTTTCAGAGCTTGCTCAAAAATTAGATGATAATATGTTTAGTAACGAAAAATTATATGGAGCTATCTCAACACTTTCTATTGGTGATTTAATCGCATATAATACTTTTTTAGTTAATCGTTTCTCTAAAGAAGCTGATTCTTTGCAAGAAGCATTATTTGTTACTTACCAATATGAGCTATTAGATAAGTTCTTAGATCCTGAAGTTCAAAAATTCTTAAAATTTAAAGAAACTTTAAATATGCACACTGAAACAGATTTATCAGAACGCTATGAAATAGATAGAAGTTCAGAATATCCAACTAAAGATGATTTATTTAGAATGCTTAAATTACTATACCCAAAGAAAGCTTATAGTGCTCTTGTAGGCAGAATTGCTCGTTTGCCAGAAGCTAGAAAAGATAAGACTAAAGTATCTATTCCAGGATTAATACATGAGCTAAAAAAACAATATCCTACAAGAGAAGATTTTGAAAAAGCAATTACTGCAATGGAAGATTTTTATCCTTCACAACCTGAAGTAGATCTTGCTTTAGATAAAATTGCTTTTATGCATACTCCTACTAAATTATTTTTAGAAGATATACAAAATCAAATCTATGAAGCTTCTTCAGATGAAGATTTTGAAACAGAACTTTCAAAAGAAGAGGAAGAAGAAACTTTTGGAAACATATCTGATAATGATGAGATAATTAGATACTCATATAGACCTTATCAAAAATATATGTTCAATAGTTATGGAGATCAATATGAAGAATATTTTAGTAAACAATTTAGAAATATTCCAAAATATGAGTTTGAACCAGAAGATAAATTACCAAAGTCAGATTTAAAAGAAGATTCTAAAAAATTTTTAAGATTTTACACACCAATATATTATTCTTATTCTTTTAAAAATGACTTTATAGATTCTTTAATAGCACTTATTGCTTCAGATAATACTATTTCTAATGCTGGTATTATTCCAAGTAATATTTCTGAAGATGGAACTTACGCAGAATTTAATAGAATAACTGGAATTGGATTAGATCCTGCACTTACATCTCCAGTTCAAGTTCATACTTCAAAAAGATCTATAACTGATTTCTTAAAAGAATTTACTGGAACAAGCTTCTTCCCTATTTATGAAGGTATGGATGATTTTAATGGTATATCTGCTCAAGCAGTATATCCATTTTCAAAAAATGTAACAAAATATTTAAAAACAATTTTAAAATCTCCAGAACTTTCACCTGAAGCACAAAGATATGTAAGTCGTTTATATAGTCTTTCAACAAGAAAAGTCCCAGAACATTTACGATCTACTACATATTCTTTAAGTGGAAAAGCTAAGAAAAAAACAGTATTTAATAGAAGATATGTAGATTTAGATACTGGTCGATTATATCATTTTGAGAAAAATCAATTTGTACCAATAGAGCCAACTCCTATATCTACTATTAAAAAACCTGATGAAATAACAGAAAGTAATAAAACTTCAAATTCTAAAAAAGGAGACGGATATGAGCTTTAATAAAAAAGAATTGATAGAAAATTTTAAAAACAAAAATTATTCATTTTGTATTGAAATGCTATCAGATAAGATAATTGATAATTTAGTATCAGAAATTAAAAAGCAAAACCCAAATTTTGAATATGTAAATATTACAAATCTAAAAAATAACTGTTTAAAATACTTATCTGATTCTAAAAAAATAATTGCAATTCAACTATATGATTATATGTATAACGATGATTATTCAGAAGCTTTTGTTTTAGATAATCTATTAAGTATGTATGAAACATTATATTCTGAAAATATATATGCTTAAAATTAAAAATTAAATAATATAAAAAGTTATTAAAATTAAAACTATAAAAAAAAATAAATATAAAAGTATAAAACATAAAATATAAAATGTAAAAATAAAAACACTTAAATCTAATATAACAATTTATTAATTACTAAATTTAAGTGTTTTTATTTTTGCTTTTATCAATTTAATTAAATACTTTATACAGCAATTTGCTCTCTATTTCTATATAAGTTTTGAAAAGAATAAGTCTTTTTGTAATTATAAGATCTTAAAAGTCCTTTATATTCTAATTTTATTCCATCTATTTTTTGAAAATCTTCTGGCTTTACTATTTGAGGAAGTTTTTTATCTATTGATTTTGAATTTTCTAAAACATATTTTACAAACTCTGCACAGTAAAAAGCATTCTTTCGATTTAACTTTTTGTGAAACATGACTAAAAATAAACCAATAAAATTAAATTTATACTCCTCTTTTTTTTCTTTAATTCTATTTATTGTCTTTTTTGCTTCTTCATAATTTTCATCTTTAACATCTATAGAATATATAGCAATTTTAGTTTTCTTAAATCTTTTAAATGTTCCAAAATTTTTTCCTTCTCTTACAAATCCTCCAACAAAAGCATTATATGGATGAATCCTACCAAAAGAATACATTTCATGTAATTTTATATCTAAGCTAATTGAAACATGTGTATATTCTTTCCCTGTGTACATTCTAATCAAATTTGAAAGTATAGTTCCTGTATATGAAACCATGATGTATATTTTTTTCATCTTAAGTACTACTCCTAAATAAATTATTATGATTTTACTATATTATTATATATTTTTTATTATTATATCGTCAACTACAAAAAAATAATAATTTAACATTAAACATTTTCTTCTACCAAAGAATTGTATATTTCTAATTGCTGAATAAATTTATCTCCTTTATATGATTGTAAATTTAAATTACTATTTCTATCTAAAATCTTTTTAACTCTCCAAAGACCAAGTCCATGAGATTTCTTTTCAGATTTAGATGTATATTCTTTATCAAACATTTTACTAATATCTACATCTAAATTTTTATATGTGTTTTCAATTATAATTAAATTTCTATCTAGTTTATAATCTTTAATAAATCTTATAGATATTTCTTTTTTATCACATTCCTTAGCAGCTTCTATTGCATTATCTAATAAAATACCTAATATTCTACATAAATCTAATGTATTAATTTCTAATTCATTTAAATCAAGTAATACTTCTAAATTCATATTAATATTATAAGAATCTGCTTTGCAATATTTACTATTTAAAATATTGTAAATAGAAGGATTATTGATAATTTCAGGATTTAATAATTCTCTATTATTAACTTGCTTTATCTCTACTAATAATCTAGAATACATGTCTTTTAATCCATCTACATTTTCAGTAATAATATAACCTCCTAAAGCTTGGACAATATTGCTAAAATCATGTTTAAAAGATCTAATATCATCATACATAACATTTAGATTATTTACATGTTCTTTTAAAGCTTTTATTTTAATATTTGATTCTTCTAATTTACACGTGTTTGAGATATCTTTTATACAATAAGATTCTAAAATAATAAATGTTCCTATTATACAAATATTTAATAGATTATTTTTAAAATATAATAATTCTACTGCTGTTAGAAAAATAATAAACATACAAAAAATACTTTTTAAAATTATTATATTTCTCTCTTTTGAATTTAAATTATTTCTTATATTAATCTTGATATTAAATTTCTTGAATATAAAATAAACGATTGTTACTAAAACAATCAAACTAAAAAGAATAATTAAACTAAAAATAAGAATGTTTGAGTTTGCGTTTGTGTTTGAATTTAAATTTAATGTTTTTAAAAAATTATTTTGTGAATAAATAAATTTAAATAATTTTGAAAATAAAATTTCTCCTACTAATAGCATTGTATTTACTATTGAACTTGCAAGTATTGCTTTTTCAATATTTTGTTTTAATATAAAAAATATTAGTAATGAAATAATAAGTGTACAGATTATTCTATAAAGTGGTATAGGAACCATTAATCTTGTAATAAAAACACTTATAAAGGTTGATATTATAAACATCACCTTTCTTCCATTACTAATCTTCATTTCAAATACATTAATCATAAATTCTATTGATACTAATACTAAAATTAGTAGAAATAATAAAAAAGTTACATTTAACATAATGTGGTTATTACTTGTCAAAATTTTGTACATTTCATTCTGAAATCCCATAGTGTAAGCCTCCCATTTGTTTTTCCTTTTTTTTACAGTGTTCTGTCTATTTTACACTCTTTTTCTGATAAAATCAAGTAATCTCAACATTTTTTATAATTTATTTTCGATAATATTCGACAAATTTCAAAGAAAATATATAAAATTATGTAAAATATACATAATTTCTTTGTTACTATCTTCAATTTAATTAAATTTGAATTTTTATATATTTCTTGTTATACTAATCTCACTATGGAAAATGAAAAAAGATATAATGTTTTAAATAAATATTTGAAAAATAAGTTTGGAGAAAGAACATTAAAAATTTGTGTTGATGGAAATTTCACATGCCCTAACAGAGATGGCACTTTAGATAAATCCGGTTGCATATTTTGTAGTGCTTTAGGATCTCGGTGAACATTTAAATAAAATCTCAATAAAAAATCAAGTTCTAAATGGATTAAATAGTATTAAATCACAAAGAGCAAACAAATTTATCGTATACTTTCAAAACTTTACAAATACATATGATACAATAGAAAATTTAAAAGATAAATATGACTCTGCTCTTGTTGATAAAAGAATCGTAGGATTATCTATTGCAACAAGACCAGATTGCATAAATGAGAATATTTGCAAACTTCTTAAAACATATACTGATAAATATTATGTATCAGTAGAACTTGGTCTTCAAACATCAAATGATTATATAGGCACTTTAATTAACAGACGTTACTCTACAAAACAATTTATAGAAGCTACTAAATTACTTAATAAATATAATATTGATGTAATATCTCATATTATGATAGGATTACCAAACGAAACATTTGATGATATAAAAAATACTGTAGATTTAATAAATTCACTTAATATCCAAGGATTAAAAATACATTCAACTTATATTGTAAAAAATACTAAACTTGAAGAAATGTATAAAAACAATGAATATACACCAATTACTTTAGAATATTATTTAGACTCTCTATGTTACATTATTTCTCATTTAAACAAAGATATAATAATTCACAGAATATCTGGAGATAGCCCTAAAGATTTATTAGTTGCACCTAAATGGAACTTACACAAAAAATGGATACTAAATGGATTAGATAAATTATTAAAAGAAAAAGACTTATATCAAGGAAAATTTTATAATAAATAAAACAAAAAAATAATAGATTACTCTATTATTTTTTTGTTTCAAATATTTCATTAATAATTTCCTTATCTGCATCTGCAAATTGAAAATTAAAAATATCTTCTTTTTTAATCCATTTACTATCTTCGTGTTCAGATAAATCTAACTCTCCACCTATCCATTTAGCACTACACAAAATTAGATTTATTGTCTTTTCTGGATATTCATGTCTTTTTTCAATTAACCATTTATTTATTTCAATATCAATATTTAACTCTTCTTTAATTTCTCTTTTTATAGCATCATCTGCAGATTCATTCTTTTCTATTTTACCTCCTGGAAACTCCCACAATCCCCCTTGTGACTTCTTTGAGTTTCTTTTGGCAATTAATATATCTCCATCATTATTTTCTATTATAGCAGCAACAACGTCCATAAATTCTCCCTTTTTAATTAATATTTTAAAATAAATTATTTTTTAATATTCATTATATTTTAGATTTTTTCCCTTAACTTTAGAAACAGGGTATTTTATTTCACTTTTTCTAATCTTAGAAATTAAAGCTTCAGACAAATCAATATCATTCATTTGAGCAAATCTTAATAGATTAAGTAATATATCTCCTACTTCATCTTCTACTTTCTCCCTTTTTTCTCCTGACATGATTTCTTTTACTTGATCCTCATTTTTAAATCTGAAAATTTCTAAAAGCTCTGTAGCTTCTATCTCTATTGATATAGCTAAATCTTTTGGATTATGAAACTTTCCCCAATCCCTATCATCATAAAATTTTTGAGCTATATTTTTTACTTCTTCAACCGTCATATTTTTATCCATAATTTTCTCCTTACTTTTATGTGTTTTCTAATTTATTTTTTAAAGTTACTAAATCTTTCGAAAGATTTATAATATTTTTTGGAATTTCATATAATTTATTATCTTTAGCTATATAATGAATAATCTCAGTATCATCTAGATTCATTGCTTTTCTAATTTCATTTTCAACATAATGAAGTTGAACACAATGAGGTGATCTATCTACTGAAGCAAATATTAACTTTTTTACTTTTACCCTTGAAAGCATCCCTATTAATTTAGTAATTAACATATTTATATGAGTTTGTTCTAAACAAACTTCATATATAGTTCCATATTCTTTTTCAAGACTTTCATATACTTCTTTTTGCATATTTTTTAAGCATGTTCCTATAATACACATATTTTCTTCTACATCATAACAATTTGTTTTCATTAAATCTTTCATTCTAATCTCCTATTATTTACTTTATTTTACTTTTTAAGTATAACAGAAAATTTCTAATATATCTATTTATTATTTAATTATCGTTCAATTATTTTTAAAATAAAATAGTATAATAATAAATAATTACATAATAATTAATTAAACATTTGTAAATATAAAAATAAAGCACAGCAAGAAAAGTTCTTACTATGCTTTATTTTTATTTAAATTAATCATTAACATATTCATTTAAAGGTTTTACTCTATAAATTAAATCTCCCATTCTTTCAGTTGGAACATATCCTGGTTTACTATTTATAACATCAGGAATTCTATTTACTATAGTAGCACATGTAAGCTCAACAGTAGCAGGTCTTGATACAACTATAGTAGTATCTGGTTCTCCATAAACTGTCCATTCATTTTTATCATATTCATCTGGTCCATATACCTTTCCAATACATTCAGTCTCAAGTGTAATTCCTTCTTTAGTTTCAGAAGTAACAACCGCACTCATACCTGTAGCATCTCCTGCTTTTACATTCATATTTAATGTACTAGAAAAAATATCTTCTTTATAAGTTTGTGGTACACATTTTTGAGTTTGAGAAGTAATTGTTAATCCTAACTTTTCAGCAAGCCAGCCATTAACATTCCACATATATGAAGGAGCATAATCTCCTCTATCTATTACAGCTTTTCTTTCTTCATCACTTATTCTGTCTGCTGATGCTACTTTTTTATCAAATTCATCTAAAGTAAGTCCTGCACCATGTGCTTCTGCTAAAGCTATACCATAATCTTCAACATTATAACTTGAACTTCCTTTTATTTTTGTAATTTTATGAGTTGATCCTGCGATTGAAGTAATAAGTTGTCCCCAATAAATATCTTGATATCCACTTCCTGTAATAGTACAATTATTCTTTTTAGCAAGTTCATCTATTTTTTTAGTTAAATTTGGATTAGAATTCATTGGATAAAAAGCTTCTTCACAAGTTGTAATAGCATTAAATCCAAGTTCAGCACAAAGCATCAATGGCTCTTCTACATCTTTAATTAAACTCATAGTAGTAACTATAACTATATCTGGATTAGCTTCTTTTAATGCTTCTTTTGCATCTTTTGCATCTTGAACTATAACACCTTTTTTATCTGATTCCATGATTTCTCCTATGTCTTTTCCAATAACTGCTGGATTAACATCAACTGCTCCTACAATCTCAGCACCTTTTTCAAAAACATATCTCATAGTATATTTAGACATTTTTCCTGTTCCATATTGAAATACTCTTAATTTTCTTTCCATAAAAACCTCCTTATTTTTACTTATTTTATAATATCTATATAATATATTTTTCCAAATATATTAAAAGTTATTACCAAATTTATTAATTTTAATAAGTAATTTCATCGTTTTTAACAAATAAATTACATTTGCAAATTTGTTTTTCAACAAATTCATCGCATGGACAAAGAGTTGTGTCATCTGAAACTACTCTACAAGGGCAGTGCCCATCTTTTCTTCTTATTCCTTCTAATATTTTTTCTACATATTCTTTATCTGGGTTTAGTCTATATCCTTTCACTTTTTATCATTCCTCCCAATTATATATTATATTTTAACTTATAAATATTTACTTATTTCTTCTATTAAAGAAGTTTTATCATAAAAACCTTCTAATCTTCCCACTTGATTTCCGTCTTTAAATATAATCATTGTTGGAACTACTTCAACACCATACTTAATGGCAAGTTCCATCTCTTCATCTATATCTATTTTATAAATGTCAAAATCATTTCTTTCTTCTGATATTTTTTCAAGTACAGGTGTAAGCATTTGACAAGGGCCACACCATGTAGCAAAAAAATCTACTAAAGAAACTTTATCTTTTTTAGAAATAACTTTATCTTCAAACTCAGTTTTTGTTAAATGATTTATCATAATAAATCCTCCTTTTTTCTTTATATCTGTATCTTATAATATAGAAAAATAAGTGTCAATATAGAAAAATCATTATAAAAATAATCTATATTTCATAAATTCTTAAAAACTCTATTTATTCATCTAAAAAGTAAAAAACTCTACAATTTATAAAATAATAAATTTTATAAATATAGAGTTTATAATTTAAATAATCTACTAACTATCAATTAATCGATTTATTAATTAATCGTCTAATTGATTAATTTTCATTTTTGTTATTATTTTTATTTATATACCATTTAGCAAATTCTTCTAAAGAAGATTTAGTATATTCTGATTTATTTTCTTTTCTTGCATATCTTTCTTCATCATTCATTTGAGCTAACGTTTTATCAAAACCTTCTGGAATATATATGTACCATAAATCAGACCATTTTTTATTTGAATCATTTCCTAAAACTCTAGTAGAAAGTTTACCTTTATCATAACCTGAAAATTGATATAAATTATCTCCATCATAATAAGATAAACACTCTGTAAATTTACACTTTCTATTTTCTTTTCCTTCCATTAACTTTAATATGCCATCAATTCCTATTGTATCTAAAGCAAAATTTACATAGGCTCTTGGAAAACCATCTAATTCTTCTATAAAAAAGCCCGAATCCATAGAAATACAAGGAGTCTTTACTAATTCATATGCCTCCATAACTTTAGCTTTTGAAATATATCTTATATCATCACTTCTTGGCTCATCTAAATCATATTCAAATACTTTAAATTTAACATCTTTTAAATACTTTTGTGCTGAAGCAATTTTTCCTTTATTATGTGTTACAAATACTATTTCATTCATTTAACTATCTCCTAATATAGTGATTTTTATAATATCTCTTTTAATTCTTCTAATCTAGTAATCTCATATTTATGAGGATACATTTTTATTTGTTCATCTGTATAACGATTTTTAAATTTTCTATTAAACCAACATGTATCAATATTATTATCTATACCACCTTTAATGTCTTTTTCAAGTTCATCTCCAATGATAATCATTTTAGAAGTATCACTACTTCCTATCTTTTTAAATAACCCTTCAAAAAATTCTTTTCTAGGCTTCATATGACCCGCTTCTTCAGCAGAAAAAATAAAATCAACATACTCATCTATTTTACAAGCTTTAAGTTTAGATTTAATTGCTAAAATAGGACCATTTGTTGCAACAATAATTTTGTATTTTTTCTCATTTAAATATCTTACAATATCAAATGCACCTTCTATTGGAACAATATTATAAGATAAAGCATCTATATATAAATCATTTATTCTAACTGCTTCTTCATATGAAATCTCATCATTAAAATATATTAAAAATCTTTTTGCTCTAATCCATTCTGTCTTTTTTTGAATAGAATCAAATTTAATCGGATCTACAATTTCACCTTTTGCTCTTTTAGACCAAAACTCTTTATCAAGCTCAAAAAAATTTTTAAACTTTTCTTCTGTATACTCTTCATTTCTATATTTTAAAACTTCTTTAAAAGCATTTTTTACATTTTGAAAATTATCTATTAAAGTATCATCTAAATCAAATATTACTGTGTTATACATTTTCTATATAATTTCTCCTTTTTTATATCTATCTTAATTATTTTTATATTATCATATATATAGGAAATATTCATGTCACTTTTATAAGTTTTTTAAATTAATTTCTTTGCTATATTTTTCATTTAAAATTTTATAATCTTTTATATTTTTTAAATCAAATAATCTAATCTCATTCCTAAGTTCGCAATATGCTGCAACATACCAATTTTCATTATAGCAAAATAATTCTGCAGGATGTATAATTCTTTCTGTATATTTAGAATTTACTGAATAGAATTTTATAAAAACTTTATTTTTTTGATTTATAGAATTTCTCATATCTTTATAAATATTTTGAATAGAATTATCTTCATTTTTAATCTTATTTAGCTTTTCTTTATTAATAAATTTTAAATTCTTTTTATAAGCATCTTCTATTTTTCTTAAGATCTTATAATATTCGTTTTTATATTTAAAATCTTTTTTATCTATTAAATACAAATTAAGATTATCTAATAATTCAATCTCTTTATCTGTTAATCCTATATTTATACTACTTAAAGCTTCATCTAATCTGTAACCTCCATAAATTCCTCTTATAGAATTAATATATATCCCAGATTGTTCTAATTCATCTTTATAAACTCTTATCATTCTTTCTGAAACTTCTAGCTTTTTTGATAATTCTTTTATACTATGAATCTCCATATTTTCTAGTATCTTAACCATATTTAACATATTTGCAATTTTACTCATAAAACATCCTCTATTTTACATATAAATTTTTCTTATTATATAAAAATCTTTTTAATATAACAATATTTTAATTTTTTTATTTTTTTATTTATCTTTAACTTTTTTAATTTATTTTTAATTTTAAATTCTACATTTTTATTCTATTTTTCCTTTTTCATTTTCTTATTAATTATCGTCTTTAGTTTTTATCTTTTAATATATTTTATATTTTCTTATATTTTATGCACTTTACTAGATACATTTTAAGATATATAATCCTTTTAGGAGGATTTTATGGATAAAAATAATATTTATGATTCAGAAAAATTATTTATAAATAATAAACAAAAAGCTACAAATTTAAGTAAATTTAATGTAAAAGCAGATGTAGATTTCCATATACATTCTACAAACTCTGATGGAATATTTAATATTTCAGAAATTGCTGAAATGGCACTTTGTAGTAATACTTCACATGTAATTATTACAGATCATAATACAATATTGAATGGATATAAAGAATTAAATACTATAAAAAATATTATTCCAAAAGATAAATTAAAAATAAATATAGGAGTTGAAGTTGCATGTAAGTTTTTCGACACAAAGTATAATAAAAATATTCCAGTTGAAATATTATGCTATAATGTAAATCCTTATAAAATGCAAGAATTTTTAAATACATACAACTTTTCACATAAAGAAAATCAAGAAGATAATTTAAAATTTTTACTTTCTGTTTGTGATGAAGAAGGTTTAATTTATTCAAAAGGTATAAAAATAAAAGAAGGAATGTTTGCAACAGAAGTTTTGTGCAGAGATTTAATAAAATATCCAGAAAATAAACCTTATTTTGACAAATATAACCCTACTGTATATCGTAGTCCTAAATTGTTTTATAAAAAGTTTTGTGCTAATCCTAATTCAAAATTTTATTTTGATAGTACAAAATCACTTCCTACAATTAATGACGTTTGCTCTTTTGTTAAGAAAATACATGGAATATGTATTTTAGCACATCCTTGCATTTATATTTATAAAACAAAAAAAGATATTTTAGAATTTTTATGGAAAGTAAGATCTACAATAAACAATTTAGATGGAATTGAAGTTTATCATGCAAATCATACTTTTGAACAAAGACGTTTCTTATTAGAATTTGCAAATCAAAATAATTATATTTATACAGGAGGAAGTGACTTCCATACAGGACCATATTCAATAATTGGCTTTGGAAGAATATATATGCCACTTGGGTTAAATAAAAAAGATTTTCCTTGGATGGATAATTTAGAATATTAATTAATCAATTAATATTTTAATAATAATATATTTATATTTCATGCAATAGAATAATTTTTTATTATTCTATTGTTTTTTTCATAAAAAAAGAAGGATGCCAGCACATTAGCCAGTGCTAGCACCACCTCCTTTCGAAAGAATCATTTTTACTCTGTTTCTTTTGCTGTCAACAAAAATGCCTCAAAATTTTCGTTATATACTTTTAACTAATCATTTTCTACAAAAGCACTATAAGAAGCTTGATCTATTATTTCAAATCCCTTAATTTCTTTTTCTTTGAGCATATTTTTTATCTGTCCATAAAACTCAAAAGGAACACTCATCATTTTCGTTTGTTCTTGATCTTTTATAAATACAAATTCTAAAGTTTTATTTTCCATATTTAGTCCGTTAAACATAATAGATTTAATTTCTCTTCTTTCCTCTTTATCAACTTTAGAAAAAACAAAAGTCTTAATACTTTCTATTGCAATATCATCTAACTTATTTTCAAATACATTTAATTTATCAATAAAATCAAATTTTCCAATTACAATTCTTAATATTCCCTTATATGTTCTCATATCTACTTTTTTAATATTATCAATTTCTGCTTGTGTCGCATTATCTGGTAGACACCATACCATAAAATTATTTTTTACATCATTATACAAAAATGGATATTCTATATAATATTTGCTTAAACATCTACTACATGTATATAAAAATAAAGAATTATCAATTATTTTTCTCTTAAACATTGGATTAGTTTTTGACTCATCATCTATATTTATAGAATCATAAACTTTATATTCTCCTGTATAACCACAATCTGGGCAAGTTACTCTTTCAAAACGTATTTTACTCATATCAATTCTCCTATTTAATTTGTTGATTTAATTTTGCTTACTTCATTATTCTAGTTTTATTTATTTTTTTATAACATTTATATTTAAAAATTGCAAATTAATAAAATAATATGCATTATAAATAAATGTATTTTGAACATAATAATTATATAAACATAAAAATTTAATCTGATTTATTAAGACTATTTTTTATATTTATTCATTCATATTATATTTAGATTATTTTATGTTTATTTAATTTTAATCATACAATAGAATCAATATTATTTCATATTTTAGGAGGTGTAAAAATGGAAAATCGTGAAGATTTAAAAACTTTAAAAGAACTTCACAAAGGTGCAATAATGGGAATGAACTCTATTTCTTATGTAGAAGAAAAAGTTGGTGACAAAGAATTTAAAAATGAACTTTCATCTCAATATAATCAATATAGTGATATTTTAACACGAATAATAGATTCTTATAACCATATAGGAGAAGTTCCAGAAAATACTAATATAAAAGATAAAATGCAAACTTGGGTTGGTATTCAATTAAATACTATCAAAGATCAGAGTAATTCTAAATTATCCGAAATGCTTATTCAAGGAACTACGATGGGAATAATTGAGGGATGCAAATTAAAAAATAATAATCATAATTTGAATAACAATGTAGAAACTATTTTAAATGATTTTATTACTATGCAGGAAAACAGTGTAGATAAACTTAAATGTTATTTATAAGATAATAAAATTATAATATCATAAGATTATTAAATATAGATATAAAATTTAAATTGTAAAACACAAAAGGAAATAGTGTATATTCTATTTCCTTTTATTATATTTATACTTTTTAATTTTTAT